>NZ_JAGJEF010000109.1:0-10345 GCF_018100875.1 Pseudoalteromonas sp. MMG012 | reverse complement strand
CATTTAGAACAGTAGTAGGCTTAGAAGGGATATTGGAAAATGATTATAATTGGGATGTTGCTTTAAATTTTGGCAGAAATGACTCAGTTGATAAGCTGTCTAATTTACATAATGTGGGTAACCTTACTGAAGATATAGAGAGTGGCAAGTTTAACCCGCTCGATCAAACAGCTTGGTCGGCAGAGAATATGTCTGATTATATTTACACCGAGCAAAATACTGGCGGTAGTCAAATGCTTAATTTCAGTGCTTCTCTGTCTGGTGAATTGTGGGAATTACCTGCAGGCTATATGGGGTTCGCGACTGGGGTTGAAAATCGTACTGAAAAAGCGTGGTATACACCAGATTCATTGACTTCACAGGGGCTTGCTAACGATCCTAAAGTAGAGCCTACCAGTGGCTCTTATGATGTTAGTGAAGCATTTTTAGAGTTGGCTGTACCTGTATTGTCTGATTTACCGTTTGCGCAGCAAGTGGATTTAAGTGCAGCTGTTAGGGCATTTGATTATTCTAGCTTTGGTAGTGACTCTACTTGGAAGTTAGGGTTTACATGGAAAGTGAATGATGAATTTATGGTTCGTGGAGTGCGTTCAACCGCGTTTAGAGCGCCCACGGTTGATGAACTTTATGGTGGTAACTCCCCATCGTTTGTGCAAATTAATCACGCGTTATTAGATAGCCAAGCAGAGGTCACTGTAGGTGGTAATGATCAGTTAACACCTGAAGAAGCTGACACGCTTACCGCAGGGCTTGTTTATGAACCAAAATGGTTACAAGGTTTATCAATGACGCTTGATTATTATGATATTGCGATTAGTAACGCCATTGGCAGTGTCGACAATCAGTTTATTGTGGATAGTTGTATTGGTGACAACGGACAGTTAAAAAATCAAGACTCAGCAGTGTGTCAATCAGCAAACGTCGAAGTATCTAATGGTAAAGCGACGTTTAACAATCAATTGCAAAATATTGGTGAAGAAATAACGCGCGGCCTAGATTTAAATTTACTCTATAAGTTTGAGGCCATGGGGTATCATTGGTCAGCAGGGTTAGACACGTCATTTTTGCATGAGCGAGTCGTCACAAACGCAGCAGAAACAATTGATTATACCGGACTGATAACTTCTGGCTCAGGAGGCTATGCTGATATAAAATCTAACTTAAGCTTAGCTTTGAAAGCTGATGACTGGTATGCCAATTATAAGGTGCGTTATATTTCTGGTATGGACAGTTATGCTTGCTTAAGTGAATCATCATCTTGTTATGCACCAAGTACTCCTTCAGTGATGTATCATGATATATCAGGAAGTTATTTTATAAATGATAGTATAAAAATCTCCTCGGGGATCAACAATTTATTTGATAAACAACCTCCGTATTATACAGGGAATAATGATTCAAATACGGATCCATATACCTATGATACGTTAGGTCGTTACTTCTATGCAGGGGTTAATGTAAAGTTCTAATTAGCCTATTGAGAAAGCGTTAAACTAAAAAAGGCACTGTTAATACAGTGCCTTTTGCGCTTGCAAAGTTTAAAATGTCCACGCAAGGTGAATTTGTGGAACCGATTCATTTACAGTTCCGCCAAGTTTATTACGCCATATTTGCCACTCAATCCCCAGCATCAATGTATCACTTTTGTTACCCAGAGCATGGCCTAAATCCCATTGAAGAATGGGCTGGGCGAGTAGCCAGTCATTGACATAAATACCAAATTCATTTTGGCGAGAACCAATATATTCAGCGTGACCTGTAAATAAAAACTTATGATCTCCTAAAGTGAACGGGTAACCCCATGCCAAATCAAACATCCATGCATTGCTTTGCGAAGGTGCCCCTTGCTTTGCGACACCGGCACTGTCATCAAAATAGCCCGTTATTGTGGTTGATAAATAAGTAAACCCAGGAATATCCCAGCTAAGCTTAATACCGGGTAAATATTTAACCACTTTTGGGTCGCCAGCAATGTTAACCCCCATTACCAGCCCAATATCTTTGAGAATACCTTTTTGAAATGAGTAGCCGCTGACAGCACTTAAACTGACGGTTGAGTACCACTCCATATAGAAGTCACGGTCTTGATAGTTATCTTGTATATCGTCATCTAAATAATCGACAAAGAAAAAGTTTTCACCGTAGTCATAAGCGGATGCATGCTGAAGTGAAAAAACACTGGTTTTTGCTTCACTACGGGTAAAAGGGTTAGTAAATTCCCCATAGTTGAGATGAAGTTGGGTTTTACTCCAGTTTGCGGCGAAAACCGGCATAGAGTAAAGGTACATAGAGGCAAGCGCAAATAAGAGTAGTTTCGTCATTGTTTAGTACATTCCATAAGTACGTGAGCGACAACGAAGAGTATAGCAAAGGCACCAAAAATGGTGCCTAATATTAAATTTATAGCTTGTTGCGTTTCAAGCAAATAATGGTAACGGCAGTAATGGCGAGTATAAAACAATAGTATGAAGACGTTGATACATCCCAGGGGCTAATTTTAAATGTGGCACCTAGCAAGAGTGCTTGAGCGCCGTAAGGTAATGAGCCTTGCATAACACAGGCAAAAATATCCAGTAAACTGGCTGAGCGTTTTGCCGGTATTTCGCCATCATCAGCTAATTTTTTAGCGACTGGCCCTGCAACAATGATACTGACTGTGTTATTCGCAATACATAAATTGCTTGTTAGTACGAGTGCCGCAATACCAAGTTGGTCTGCAACTTGGCGATGCCATTTTGCTATGATGGCAGTGAGCCCTTGGATCTTTTTAGCCAAATAGTCTAAGCCACCATTAATACGTATGAACTCAGAGAGTCCACCGATAAACATTGAAAGTAAAAATATTTCCTGCATGCTACTAAAGCCTTCGTATATATCCTTTACAAAACTGGCCATTTCATAGTCTCCAGTAAAGCCCATTGCTGCCGCAAAAATAATTCCGCTAAATAGCACGACAAATACATTCATTCCCGCTACGGCTAGGAATAAAATAAATGCGTAAGGTAGCACTAATAGCCAGTCAAACTCTTTAGTTTCGACAACTTGGGCCTCGGGTGTTAAAAATACTAATAGGCATACTGTTAATACGGCAGCTGGAAGTGCAATTTTTAGATTTTCTCTAAATTTATCTTTCATTTCACACCCTTGAGTACGAGTTGCAGCAATCGTGGTGTCTGAAATAATCGATAAGTTATCACCAAACATGGCCCCGGAGACAATCGTACCGGCCATTAACGCTGGATCAATTCCTGTTTTAATTGATACAGCTAATGCGATTGGTCCTATTGCGCCAATGGTGCCCATTGACGTGCCCATGGCAGTGGAAACAACCGCGGAGATCAAAAATAACCCAGGCAGTAAAAAGGCAGGAGGGATAAGAGACAAACCCGCATTTACAACCGCATCCACCCCACCTGTTGCACTGGCAACCGCAGAGAAAGCACCCGCTAGCAAGTAAATGAGACACATTGTTATGATGTTGCTGTGTCCAGCACCTTTTATAAAGGTTTCAACACTTTCATTTATAGAGGTTTTATTGATTAAAAATGCGATGACAATCGCAGGTAAAATAGCGACGGGGGCGGGGAGCTGGTAAAACGCATAATCAACCCCTTGAGACTGCAAATACAAACCAACACCCAAAAATAGGCCGACAAAGGTAAGTAACGGTAACAAAGACAACTTTGCGGCTAGTTTATTCATTGGCTCGTGCATTGAGACCTCATATCAAAAATATTTTTTATTGTTATGTCGCCATTGTTTTCACATTCAAGCGCATAATTCAAGTAATAGTTATAATGGATGTGCGAATGTATAGATGGCTAGATGGTTTGTCAATTATATTTGGTAACAATAATAAGCCGTTTAATACAGCTTACTATTTCACCGAGCGGTATAGCGTATTTTTATTGAATACATTGTGTTTGATAAATCGCGTATTTTAAAATGACCGAAGAGTATCAGTGTTCCTGTATTGGGTATTGTGATTTTTAGTGTTTTTAATCAAAAAGCGTTTGTTTGTTGCTTTTGTATTCGATTGGTAATTGTTTTTATTATTTTTCGCGTTTTGGCGAGGGATTCAAATGAAAATACGAGGGGGTAAAAATCGCATAGCGGTTATTTAATACGCCATAGAACAAAGTAAATAGGTTAATAGATATAAGAAAATAACAGATGATTTCTATTTGTAATCTCGGTATAACGACTCGTAACTTAATAGGAGCTTGATATGATTAAAATAGCTGTTTTTGGTGCGAATGGAAGAATGGGTAAAGTGCTATGTGAAGCAAGCCTATCAGCACAGTACGCACAATTGTCGACAGCGTTAGTGCGAGAATCTAACGTATTGATAGGACAACTCGTTGGGCCTGTCATTGGATGTCGAGACACTGAAGTGTCATTCGCCAGTGACAAATCACTTAATTCAGACGTAGATGTTGCAATTGATTTTACATTACCTGAGGGAATGAAAGCGCATTTGGCTCTTGCGATAAAGCAACGAGTACCTATGGTGATTGGTACTACAGGGCTTAGCGACGAAGAGATGAGCACCTTAAAAGACGCAGCTCAGTATATTCCCATTGTGTTTTCAAGAAACTATTCGGTGGGGATTAATTTATTAGAAAATTTGGTTCAGGTTGCAGCAAAAACCTTGTCAGAGGATATTGATATCGAAATATTTGAAGCCCATCATCGCCATAAAATAGACGCACCATCAGGCACTGCGCTGATGATTGGCGAGGCAATTGCGAAAGCAAAAGGATGGGATCATGCTGAGGTTGCAAAGTTTGATAGAAGCCAAGATGATGGCGAAAAATCTCAACAAGAGATTGGTTATTCAGTGATGAGAGGGGGGGACATAGTAGGAGAACATACGGCTTACTTCGCTGCAGAGGGCGAAAGGCTTGAACTTACCCATAAAGCAAGTTCAAGAATGACCTTTGCGAAAGGTGCAGTAAGGGCTGCAGCATGGCTCAAAGATAAACCAAATGGACTTTATACTATGCAGGACGTGCTTGATTTGCATTAGATAATATGTACTTTTAACCTCTTAATGGATTTTTTTGGCCTTAACTGCTATTTCTCATGTTTTTAATGGTTTTATTAGACGAACCTGACAAAGTGCTGTAAACTACAACGAATTTGCCAAAAATTATTACTGCGTGTTACCAAGCGCTTTGTGAACGGGATGAAAGCGTAATAGCTAGCTCCCGTTTTTTACCATTTAGGAGGTTATCTTGACTAAATCCGCTCTGTTAGTCCTTGAAGACGGCACAGTGTTTCGCGGTACTGCGATCGGCGCTGACGGCTTGTCAGTCGGTGAAGTAGTATTCAATACGTCTATGACTGGTTATCAAGAAATTTTGACGGACCCGTCGTACGCGGAACAAATTGTAACGCTGACTTACCCACATATCGGTAATACCGGAACTAACAGTGAAGACGAAGAAGCGGACCAGATCTGGGCAAAAGGCCTAGTGATCCGCGATTTGCCTTTACTCGCTAGTAATTTCCGTAACGAGCAATCGTTAAGCGATTACCTAAAAGAACGTAATATCTTAGGGATAGCGGATATTGATACACGTAAATTAACGCGTATTTTACGTGATAAAGGCGCACAAAATGGGTGTATTATTGCGGGTGACTCACTTGATGAGCAGCAAGCATTAGAAGCGGCAAAAGCATTCCCAGGTTTAAAAGGCATGGATTTGGCAAAAGTAGTCTGTACGAAAGAGCAGTATACTTGGGCTGATTCAAGCTGGACTTTAGGTGAAGGCTACCGAACGCTTACGGCAGAAGAAGAAAAGTTCCATGTAGTTGCATACGACTTTGGCGTGAAGAAAAATATTTTACGTATGCTGGTGGATCGTGGTTGTAAGTTAACAGTGGTACCTGCAGAAACCTCCGCTGCAGACGTGTTAGCACTAAACCCAGATGGTATTTTCCTGTCAAATGGACCTGGCGACCCTGAACCATGTACCTATGCCATTGACGCGATTAAAACTTTCCTAGAAACAGACACACCAATCTTTGGTATTTGTTTAGGTCATCAATTATTGGCATTAGCTTCAGGTGCGCAAACAGTTAAAATGAAGTTTGGCCATCATGGTGGTAACCATCCAGTAAAAGACCTAGACCGTAACGTGGTGATGATCACTGCACAAAACCATGGCTTCGCAGCGGATGAAGCAAGCTTACCAGAAACACTATGTGCAACGCACAAATCATTATTTGATGGGACTTTGCAGGGTATTCACCGTACAGATAAGCCTGCATTTAGCTTCCAAGGTCACCCTGAAGCAAGCCCAGGCCCACATGATGCAGCGCCTTTGTTTGACCATTTCATTGAACTAATGCTAGCTCGTAAAGCTTAATTGAGACCGGAGTAATAATGCCAAAACGTACTGATTTAAAAAGCATTCTTATCTTAGGTGCAGGCCCGATTGTGATTGGCCAAGCCTGTGAATTTGACTACTCAGGTGCTCAAGCGTGTAAAGCACTAAGAGAAGAAGGCTATCGAGTTATTCTTGTTAACTCAAACCCTGCGACGATTATGACAGACCCTGAAATGGCTGATGCGACGTATATCGAGCCAATTCATTGGGAAGTTGTTGAAAAAATTATCGAAAAAGAAAAGCCTGATGCCGTCCTACCGACTATGGGTGGTCAAACAGCATTGAACTGTGCGCTAGACTTAGATAAATATGGTGTATTAGCTAAGCATGGTGTAGAGCTTATTGGCGCGACAGCAGATGCTATCGATAAAGCTGAAAACCGCGAACGCTTTGACGTTGCGATGAAAAATATCGGCTTGGAGTGTCCTCGCGCAGAAATTGCACATACAATTGATGAAGCACACGACGTGCTTACTCGTATTGGCTTCCCATGTATTATTCGCCCTTCATTCACTATGGGTGGAACCGGTGGTGGTGTTGCTTATAACCAAGAAGAGTTCGATGAAATTTGTACTCGTGGTCTTGATCTTTCACCAACGAGCGAATTGTTAATAGATGAAAGCTTGATTGGTTGGAAAGAGTACGAAATGGAAGTTGTTCGTGACAAAAACGACAACTGTATCATTGTATGTGCTATTGAAAACTTCGATCCAATGGGTGTTCACACAGGTGATTCAATCACGGTTGCTCCAGCACAAACACTGACTGATAAAGAATATCAATTGATGCGTAATGCTTCGATGGCGGTTCTGCGTGAAATCGGTGTTGAAACAGGTGGTTCAAACGTACAGTTTGGTGTTAACCCTGATGATGGCCGTATGGTTATTATTGAGATGAACCCACGTGTATCTCGCTCTTCAGCGCTTGCTTCTAAAGCGACAGGTTTCCCAATTGCAAAAATTGCGGCAAAGCTGGCAATTGGCTATACCCTTGACGAACTGCAAAATGACATTACGGGTGGCGCAACACCAGCTTCTTTTGAGCCGTCAATTGACTATGTTGTTACTAAGATCCCACGCTTTAACTTTGAAAAGTTTGCTGGTGCTAATGACCGTTTAACAACACAGATGAAGTCTGTGGGTGAAGTGATGGCAATTGGGCGCAACCAACAAGAGTCATTACATAAAGCATTACGTGGCTTAGAAGTGGGTGCAAACGGGTTTAACCCGATTGTGGCACTTGATGATCCTAAAGCGAAAGAGAAAATCATTCGCGAATTACGCGAGCCCGGTGCGGAGCGTATTTGGTACATTGCAGATGCAATGCGCCATGGTATGAGTGTTGAAGATGTATTTGAGTTGACTAAAGTTGACCGTTGGTACTTAGTGCAAATCGAAGACATTATCAAAGATGAAGCAACTATTGCCGATGTTGGTTTAGCGGGTTTAACTAAAGACTTCTTGCGTCGTCTTAAGCGTAAAGGGTTTGCTGATGCACGTATTGCTGAGATTGCAGGTGTATCAGAAAAAGAAATTCGTAAAAAGCGTCACCAATTAGAAATTTTGCCAGTATATAAGCGTGTAGATACATGTGCGGCAGAGTTTAGCTCAGACACCGCTTACATGTACTCTACTTATGATGAAGAGTGTGAAGCGAATCCGTCTGATAAAGATAAAATCATGGTGATTGGTGGTGGTCCAAACCGTATCGGTCAAGGTATTGAATTCGATTACTGTTGTGTGCACGCAGCGCTTGCACTACGCGAAGATGGTTACGAAACGATCATGGTTAACTGTAACCCTGAAACGGTTTCAACAGACTATGATACATCTGATCGTTTATTCTTCGAACCAATTACGCTTGAAGATGTTCTTGAAATAGTCCGTGTTGAAAAGCCTGTGGGTGTTATTGTTCAGTACGGTGGTCAAACACCACTGAAACTAGCGCGAGAGCTTGAAGCAAATGGAGTTCCAATTATTGGTACTTCGCCAGATGCAATTGACCGTGCTGAAGACCGTGAGCGATTCCAACAATTGGTCGACCGTTTAGACCTTTTACAGCCTGAAAATGCGACGGTGACGTCAACGGAAGAAGCGATTGCTAAGTCTCAAGAAATTGGTTTCCCATTAGTTGTTCGTCCATCTTATGTATTAGGTGGCCGTGCAATGGAAATCGTTTATGACGAAGATGATTTACGCCGTTATATGACAGAGGCTGTACAAGCGTCAAATGAAGCACCTGTATTGCTTGACCGTTTCTTAGATGATGCGATTGAAGTTGACGTAGATGCAATTTGTGATGGCGAGCAAGTTATTATTGGCGGCATCATGGAGCACATTGAGCAAGCGGGTGTTCACTCTGGTGACTCTGCATGTTCATTGCCAGCACATTCTTTACCGCAAGATATACAAGACGTTATGCGTAAGCAAGTAACTGGTATGGCGCTTGAGCTTGGGGTTGTTGGTTTAATGAATACGCAGTTTGCTGTTAAAGATGGCAAAGTGTATTTAATTGAAGTAAACCCACGTGCTGCTCGTACAGTGCCGTTTGTTTCAAAAGCAACGGGTGTGGCATTGGCTAAAGTGGCAGCGCGTTGTATGGCGGGTCAAACCTTAGCAAGCCAAGGTGTTACTGAAGAGATTATTCCACCGTACTACAGTGTAAAAGAAGTGGTACTGCCGTTTGCTAAGTTCCAAGGTGTTGATCCATTACGTGGCCCAGAGATGCGTTCAACGGGTGAAGTGATGGGTGTTGGTGATAATTTCGCCGATGCGTTTGCAAAAGCACAATTAGGTGCGGGTAATGCTTTACCACGCGGTGGCCGCGCGCTACTATCTGTGCGTAACAGCGACAAGTCACGTATTGTTGAATTAGCAAAAACCATGAGAGAAATTGGTTTTGAGCTAGATGCAACAAACGGTACCGCAAAAGCCCTTGAAGAAGCAGGCATTGAAGTTCGCCGTGTGAACAAGGTATTTGAAGGCCGACCTCATATTCTTGACCGTATCAAAAATGGTGAGTATAGCTACATTGTAAATACCACTGAAGGTCGCCAAGCAATTGAAGACTCGAAGGTGTTACGTCGTGGTGCATTAAGACATAAGACAAATTACACCACAACGCTTAATGCAGCGTTTGCTAACTGTACTGCGCATGCTGCAGATGACAGAAATGTAGTGAACTCTGTACAAGAATTACACCAACGATTGAACTAAGGACAAAGCCAAGGCCTAGAAACCTTGGCGATAAGTGAGATACTTATGCAATCAATTCCGATGACAGTACGAGGTGAGCAATTACTTCGTGAAGAACTAAACCATTTAAAATCGGTAGTTCGCCCTAAAATAGTTGCCGATATCGCCGATGCGCGTGAACATGGCGACTTAAAAGAAAATGCTGAATATCATGCAGCGCGTGAGCAGCAAGGTTTTTGTGAAGGCCGAATTCAAGAAATTGAAGCGAAGCTTTCCACTTCTCAAATTATTGATGTCACAAAGGTTGCCAATAACGGTAAAGTGATATTTGGTACAACCGTAACGATCGTTAATGTTGATACTGATGAAGAAGTGAAATACCGCATTGTTGGTGATGATGAAGCTGATATTAAAAGTAATTTAATTTCGGTTAATTCACCTATCGCGCGTGGACTAATTGGAAAAGAGTTAGATGATACAGCGAATATTCAAACACCAAATGGTGCTGTTGAATATGAAATCATCGAAGTTGAATATATTTAAGTATTAAACTAAATCAGTAAAAGGCCGAGCAATGCTCGGCTTTTTTGTTTTTAGTATATCGTGTCTTCAGAAGGAGTAGCTGTGCATATAGGAAATAACTTGTGAGAGTACTTAGTTTCCAAAATAGTTGGCGGGTTAGTTTGGCTAGCAAATACTAAGCAGTGGTGTAGATCTACTGATTGGTTCAGAAAAAATGCTTAATAAGTATGTAAA
>NZ_JAGJEF010000108.1:0-11239 GCF_018100875.1 Pseudoalteromonas sp. MMG012 | reverse complement strand
GTAAAAAAGGCGCAAGGCGCCTTTTTTACTTAATCTAAGCTATTGTATACTTTTTTATTTTCTTCTTTACTTAAAAATATAACTTCAGTGTCGCACAGGTAATCTTGTAATGCGCGCTTTTTCTTAAAGTCAATTAACACAAATAAGTTACCTAACCCTAATAGCGCTGTTAAGCTGCGTAACATTGCTGTTTTCCACGAAAGCAGATTTCCGTCCTGTGTTTGCACCTTTAGTCTCCATGCACGCATACCAATTGTTTGTCCACTCTTGGTCCAGAAGTAACTAAAAAACAATAGACTAACGAGTACGAGTAAGATTGCACGAAGGCTATAAAGTAGTGTTGAGTTTTGAATGAAGGCCGATACGTCTTCATGTTCTCCGAGTTGGAGTATGCCAGCCGAGATGAAGCTCTGTATAATGATTAAATAAACGATGGTCGTTAACATAGCAAATGCGATGACCACAAGACCATCATACATTAACGACGCTAAACGACGAAGAAGACCCGCTTTAGGGAAGTCTGACATAACAATACTCACAGTGTCGTAGAGAAATAAAAACTAGTACTATTCTACACAAAGCGTTTACTAATGGCGAAGCCTATTGAAATTTGTAAGCTGTTTACGGGTTAGGTAAAAGCAGGCGTAATAAGTATGCTCTTTTTGGGGGAATATTACACTATTTGTACATTTGTTAGTCTGTTGATATGAAATTGCAAAAAACAGCTTGCCGGGCTGAGTTATATTTGTATAATGCATGGCATAGAGACGAGGGCATACAAACAAAGCCTTAGCTCAAAGTGGTTTTTCTTTATTTTCTCTTGTTTTAGAAGATGAAAGAAAAATTATGCCAGTGTGATGGAATTGGTAGACATGACGGATTCAAAATCCGTTGCCTTCGGGCGTGGCGGTTCAAGTCCGCCCACTGGTACCACTTTTTATAGCCCGCTGATTTATCAGCGGGTTTTTTCTTGCCTAAAATTTGAAGTTTTCACTAACTCCTAAAATTATCGCTTCTACTGTAATAATCATTATTAATCTAACGCATTGACACCATGCGTCTTAATCATCAAAGGTCAAATGATCTTTAAATTCACTTTTATCATAGTTTAGTATTTACGACACAGTCCCTTTTCTGAGCTAAACTTAGTGCAGTGATAGCAGCTAAGTGAGTTGTGTGCAGTTAAGACATTCAGTGTTATTGTTTAAAGGGGCTGCGTTTATAAGTACTTTGGTTGTGTGTATTGTAAGTTGGTTTTTATACACAGAAGTAACGAATGGTATTAAACTTGAGAGAGCTCTTAGCGGCTTTGAAGGTTCGATTAATCGCTTAATTGAACATCAAGAACGTTATGTGGTTGAAAGAGAAGTGCATTTGGCACACGCAATAGCACCTTTATTTTTAAATTATCAAGATCAATTTAATTACCTATTAACACTCATTCTTGACGAGCCTGAGCATGTAACTCAATTGAATAAAATTGATGAAAAAATAAAAACATTTCGCCATGTACTTGGTCTATTTGAACAGTCTCAAACTAAGCTCGGTTACAATGAAGCTGAGGGGGTTTATGGGGAGTTTCGATACCATGCACATCGACTGCAATCTATTGCTACCCAAGAGTCGCTTCCTCAGTTGGAAATTTTAATTTTGGAATTAAGGCGTGCTGAGAAAGATTACTTACTGCGCTTCAAACCACATTACCTAACGTTACATCAACAGCACTTTGAGAGAGCTACAGAGTTGATAGAAGCATCATTTGCGAAACAAGCAGGGGTTTATTTACAGTATTTAGCGAAATATCAACACGGTTTTCTAGAATATGTTTCATTAATACAGCAACAAGGCTTAACCCATAAGCAGGGGCTAAGGGCCAAAATGTATGAAAATATTCAAGCAGTAAAAACCCACAGTAAAATTTTAAACGAAAGCTTATCTAAGGTGCGCCATGATAATAAGCTATCTCTCGTTTTTAGTGCGCTTATAGGAATAATTTCAATCAGTATAGGATGTTTGATATTACTGAACTATCTCAATAATCGAGTCTCAAAACATATATTAAAAATCAACAAAGTATTACAACGGGTAACGAAAGATGAGGATTTTTCGCTAAGAGCAGATCTGTTTGGTGATGATGAAATTGCACAAATAGGTCACCAGTTAGATGGTTTGTTTGCCTTCATTGAAACACTACTATCTCGTTTAAGTGCGGCTCAGACTCGACTCATTGAGGAAGCTAAAATAGCAAGTTTAGGTAATATGGTTAGTGGCTTTGCCCATGAACTAAATACTCCATTGGGCATTGCAATTACAAGTCAATCTCACTTAAAAGAGCAAGTTCAAGTGATCAAAGCTGATTTAGAGTCAGGCCTATTACAAAAGCAGGCACTGACAAAGTTGATAACTGAAGCTGAATCGGCTTTATTTCTTCTAGAGAACAATCTATTAAGAACCGCTTCTTTAATCGATGATTTTAAAAAAGTCGCCGTACATCAACAATATGATAATCTCGACGAATTTAATTTGAAGACACTTGTAACAGGGGTGTTTGATTGTTATCAATCGGAGTTATGCCCAGAACAGTATTCAGTTGAAGTCGAAATACCAGGCAATTTGGTTTTGGATAGTTACCCAGCGACGTTTTGTCAAATTTTAAGTTATTGTATTAATAATAGTATTAGCCATGCCAAGGTGCCGAGTAGGCCGCTAACTATCCTTGTTTCAGCAATGGTAGTTAATGATTTTGTTCACGTGTATTTTAAAGATGATGGTAATGGTATTGATAAAGAGTTGATCTCAGTTATTTTTGAGCCATTTATTACCACTAAGCGACATGATGGAGGGGCGGGATTAGGGCTAAGTATTGTGTATAATCTAGTTACGCAAAAGCTAAAAGGAGAGGTGAAAATGCTAAGTCCAGATCACGGCGGCGCATGTTTACATATTATATTAGAAAATACCAAGTATCGTTACACAACGGATGAAGGTATTGCCAATTGATCGTAAAAAAGGTGAACTGGGCACTATTTATTCAGTGGTTAATTGATTGAGTGGGTTAGACAAAATAGGTGGTTAGTGATCATGCCTATATTTTTGTGTCTACTTCATTTATTTTATGGTTTATTTCTAAGCGCTTCAATTGCGAGCCTAGCTGTTTTTGCACAAAAAAAACCTTTAATAGGTAAATTCGTTCTTTCAATAAAACTTTCTAGCAAGTTCATTTGTACACTATGACTACACACAACCGCAATAAACAAACATCCATGCTCTAATGACCAGAGATATGAATCTCGAATAACCTTCATAACCTCCAAACAGCCTAGCGTTTCAGGATCAAATTCTTCAATACGATACCATTGCTCATGCTGTGCGCTATTGACGGTTGTTTTCAGTTGTTCAAATGCTTCAGTTACGCCTTTCATATTAAAAGGGCCTGATACATTTAAGCACAGTATATCGTCTTGCCATGTATATTCTACAAAGCCGTGGATATGCATGATGCTACCTCATTACATTCGAGATTAATTTGATGTAGGGGTAAATAACACGACAGCATGATTTGAGTCAAGACCAGTTTGGCTGTGGCGTAAGACAGAGCAGGTATTTGTGTGATGCTCTGTCTCAAGAGGTGTTAGTGTATTACTTTTCTTGATTTAAACTGGTTAATTTATCCCCAATGGGTTTTGAGAAGTTATAACCGTCAAATTTGTCCCAGTTAATAGACCAAGTCATTACGCCGCCAAAGTTCGGGGCATTTTTAGCTGGTACAATGGTAGAGCAATTAATGCCTTTAACTAGGCAGTCTAATGCAGCAATAATGTTACCTATGGGTGCTTGTCCTGAGTTTGCAGACTGAGGACCAGATGGAAGGCCAATTGCAACTTGGTCATCACGTAGTGGCGCAAAGCGTGTACCGTTGGCTAATTCAAACCCTTCAAGTAACATTTTAGCATGTGCAACCATCATATTAACGGAGCCTTCTGGTGCACTACCTGGTTGATATGGATTTGGTAGCCCGCCATTGTTGTACAGTTGTACATGAAGTAGATCCAATGTGTCGCGAAGTTCATTTATAAGTGGAATGTAAGCGCCCCATATACCGGTATATGCAACCATACCACCGTGAACGTAGGGGTGCTCTGGTGCCATTGTAAGGACCATATCCCCGCCAATGTTTTGCTCAATTTCTTTTAATGCACGAGGTAACCTAGCTTGAATTTGCGTACCGTGCATGAGATTCGAACCACTTTCAAGGTCAATGTCTAAGCCATCAAATCCCCATTCATTGATAATCGCGGTAAGGCTTGATACAAAGTTCACTTCATCACTGTCGGTATTTAATGTGATAGTACCTTCTGCACCTCCAAGGCTTAATACAAACACTTTTCCTTGTGCCTGAAGTGCTTGCATATCTTGTTTGAACTTCACTGGGTCAATTGCTGGGCAGTTAGAGTGAATGTCTTTTTCAAATAAGTTGAAATGAACCGTACCGTTTGAGTTACGATCATTGTCGGCAAATGCAATATCAATAATATCCCATGCAGGTGAGATTTGATCGAGTGGCAGTGGACAGCCAGCGGGATTAACAAAGTTATGCCAGTAACCAATTAGTTTGTGTGTTTTAGCTATGGGCGTGTCAATCACTTTAACACTAATACCTTCGCTAGTTGCTTGGTTTCCTAGATTATCTTGAGCAATGGCCGTAATGGTTTTATTACCTAAACTCGCTGGAGTGTATTGTGTAGAGTACGGAGCTGTGGTGTCAGTAGCGACCAAAACCCCATCTACCGCAAAGCTGACTTGTGTTACTTGTCCTACTAAGGCTGATGCATCAGCGGTCAACTGCGTTGAACTACCTAAGGCTAGCTGGCTTCCTGCAACTGGGGAGGTAATTGAGCTGACGATTGGTTTGTCTGTTATGGTAACGATTTGAGAGTTCGTTGTTTGATTGCCTTCATCATCGGTCGCAATCGCTTTAAGCTGGATGGCTCCCAATTGTTGAGGTACCCAATTAACCTGATATGGTGCTTGCGTTAAACTCGCGAGCAAACCATTACCAGCATAAATATCTACTTGACTGACTTGACCATCAGCATCAGATGCCGCCACTGCGATATCATAATTACGGTCTTTTAATAATGTACTGTTTGCCGCTGGTGAATTAAAGGTTATGATCGGTTTAATCGCACAAATACCTTGGTCTGTCCAAGCGTCAGTCCATGCTTGACCAACACCTGGTTCATAAGCCCATAGAGCGTCAGAGCTACACCAAGGTCCAATATCACAGCGATATTTGTTGTTATTGTGTGCTACCACATCGCCTGTACTATAATTGCCACTTGCTTGATAGTTTGGAATGTTTGCACATCCCCCCGACCCTGGCTGTGATACCGAAATAGTGGCAATCGCAGATGCCGTGGCATTTTTATTATCTTTAACAATCGCTTTAATTTGTTGATTGCCTGCGGTTGCATCCCAAAGTGTTTCATACGGCGCACTGTCATCTGTTGCAAGTAATGTATCATTGACCCAGAAAGTTACATTCGTTACTTGGCCATCGGAGTCGGCTGCGGAAGCTGCAATTTTAACTTGCTCACCTTGCCTATATTGTGCGTTATTAAGCGGTGCAGTTAATTCAATTGTCGGGCTGACATTGGGCATACCATCAGAGACTGTTAATGTTGCAGCTGTGCTGGTGGTACTTGCGCCTACATTATCTGTGGCCACTGCGGTTACTTGATACTGTCCTGCTTGTGTTTGCCAGATAACTTGAAATGGCGCTTGTGTATCAATACCAGCGGATAGACCACTTACGAAAAACTCAACCTGGGTGATTGTGCCATCAGGATCAGTTGCTTGCGCACTAAAAACAGCGCTGTCATTTATGGGTAAAGTTGAACCGTTAGCGGGTGAGAGCAGGGTAACTTCTGGCGCTTGATTACCTCCACATGCCCCTAAATCTTGCCACACTGCATATGGGGTGGAATTGTCTGCTGGAGATTCTGCTTGTGTCCACCACTTTGCTTTATATGCAGTGTTATTTTGAGTGACAAAGTTGTCTGCGACATAGGTATTATTACTCGACCATGGTTCAATACCTTGGCAATCATAAGCAAATGAATAAAAGGGTAAGGAGCATAGCCCTATTACTGCACTATGTAGCACCTTGTTGGTGTTAAATTTCATCTTAATTTTCCTTTACAGTTGTGTTTTTTTTGCTCAAAAGCAAAGTTCAGCATATATGTAAGCTAAATGTTGATCAATTGTATTGTTGTAACCAAACTGTTTGTTTAGTCTAAAGAGGTTAATAAATATGGCAGAAAATAGGGGATTAGGTAGCGATCTGTTATACTTGATTTTCTTACAACAGCATCAAGATATTCAACAGCCTGTGTAAGTGCAGTCGGCTTAGCAGATGTCACATTGCTTTCATTTGTTAGGGCTTATGCCGCTGTGGTTTTCCTATCTATTTGTTGAAGATAAGCCCCAACACATGAGAGTTTAAATGACGTTTTCAGATTTGGGTTTGTCTCCATCAATTGTTCAAAGTATTACAGATAAAGGCTACACAACCCCAACAGCGATTCAAGCTAAAGGGATCCCTGCGGTTTTATCAGGGCAAGATGTGATGGCTGCGGCACAAACGGGTACAGGTAAAACAGCTGCTTTTACGTTACCGCTTATCGAACAATTGTTAAAAGAGGACCGTCCACGTGCTAATCAAGCATTGGCGTTAGTGTTAGCTCCAACACGAGAGTTGGCTTTGCAAATAGCCGAAAACGTGGAAGCATATAGTCAAGGAACACGCTTACGTTCTGCGGTTGTATATGGTGGTGTGAAAATAAACCCTCAGATGATTCAATTGCGTAAAGGCGTGGATATTCTCATCGCTACGCCTGGGAGGTTGCTTGATCTCTATAGCCAAAATGCTGTCAAGTTCAATCAATTACGTACATTGGTGCTGGATGAAGCTGATCGTATGCTTGATATGGGCTTTATTCATGATATTAAACGTATTATTAAGGTATTGCCGAAAACGCGCCAGAACTTACTATTTTCAGCGACATTTTCAGATCCAATTCGAGAGTTAGCCAAAGGGCTGATTGTATCGCCAATTGAAATATCAGTGACACCAAAAAATGCAGCCTCGAAGACTGTAACTCAGTTTGCATATGCCGTAGATAAGCCCCAGAAAACTAAGCTATTGAGCCACTTAATTAGAACCAATAAATGGCAGCAAGTATTGGTGTTTTGTCGTACTAAGCATGGTGCAAACCGGTTAGTCACGCAGTTAGAGCGTGATAAAATAACTGGAGCTGCAATTCATGGTAATAAATCTCAATCAGCACGCGTAAAAGCACTCAATGGGTTTAAAACAGGCGAAGTCAATGTGCTTGTGGCAACAGATATCGTCGCGCGCGGATTAGATATTGCAGAACTGCCTTATGTGGTTAACTATGACTTACCGAATATTTATGAGGATTATGTTCATCGTATAGGGCGTACTGGGCGAGCAGGAAGTGATGGTCAAGCAATTTCATTTGTGACTGCCGATGACGCAGTTGATTTGTATGGCATTGAACGTTTTATTGGCGCTTTGATCCCAAGAGCTGAAGAAGATGGCTTTTTACCGCAACACCCTGTTCCTGAAAAAGCATTGGATACACGCCCAGTGAAACCTAAAAAGGCAAAGAAACCGAAAACCCACAGTAATCAAGTTCAAGGGCAAAGTCCATCAAATAAAGCGAAGCAAGGACAAAGCAAGCATAAACCACGTGGAAATGGAGGAAGCTCAGCAAAGTCACACGTAAAAGCTGCAATTGATAATCCGACCAATGCCAAGCCTAAACGTCGACGTTTTTCGGCGCCCAAACCTAAGGCGTCATAGCTGCCAGTGAAACGTACTTAATATAGTGTGACGCAGCGATAAAATAAGATGATTTAACTTGCTTATCATCATTATTCATTGATAGTAGTAACAAACTACTTGATAAGGATAATGATGATTTATTATGTTTTGGCCAGCATAGGCCTTGTTCTGTTTATATATTCCATTAGTGTCCGGCAGCTTGCCAAGGCAGAAGTCACCGCCCCCATATTGTTTGTGTCATTTGGTGCATTACTCGCATTATTACTCTCTTATGAAAGTACTTCTACTCTGTTAGACGCCTCGATAGTTTTACCTGTCGTTGAAGTTACATTGGCAGTGGTTCTTTTTAGTGACGCTGCAAAGACACGATTGCGTATACTTTATGAGTCCTATCAATTGCCGTTACGATTATTACTGATTGGGCTGCCTTTAACGGTGCTTTTTGGGGCTATATTTGCTTATTGGTTATTACCGATCACTTGGGTTGGAGCCACTTTACTGGCCGTGATCATTGCGCCTACCGATGCCGCTTTGTGTAAAGGATTTTTGACAGAAAAGCGGGTGCCAATAAGGTTGAGGGAAGCGACTAACGTAGAAAGTGGCTTAAATGATGGATTATGTGTACCGCTTTTTTTATTTATGTTGGGAATTTTTGTAAATCATGAGAGTGCCGAATTATCAACGCTATCTTGGTTTTTTTTCAGAGAGTTAAGCATAGCTTGTGTGATCGCAATCACGGTGACGTGGCTTTCAATTTTGCTTATAAAAAAGGCCAAGCATCACCATTTTTTTGCGACGACGACAAGTCCTTTTTTGTTTGTTGGTGTTGCATTACTTGTTTTTTCACTGGCACAAGCACTACATGGTAGTGGCTTTATTGCCGCTTTTGTAAGTGGTTTGCTATTTGACCGCTTTTACGATGATGAGGTGAAAGATCAATTGATTGAAGAGAGTGAGCATCTAGCCGATTTTGCGACATTATTAATATGGACGTTATTTGGTGTTGTATGCACTTCACTGTTGAGCAATGGGGTCAATGTTGATGCGATGGTGTTTGCTGTGTTAGCAATTTCAGTGGTCAGGATACTTCCAGTAATGCTGAGCTTGCTGCACAGTGATACTACGATACATGAACGGCTCACGTTAGCGTGGTTTGGTCCTAAAGGGTTGGCAACGGTGGTTTTTACCCTAATGCTATTATCAGTAATGACAGGAAAGGAAGGAGCGCTAATTACTGAAGTCGCCATCTACAGTGTTTTACTGAGTATTTTCGTACACGGTATATCTACTCGGCCGGTTTCTTTGAGTTTTAAAGGATTGGAGTAAGTACTCAAAACGTCATGTAAATGAAATAAAAAAGTCATTATACGTCCCTAAAATGAGCATCGATTTTTAATTGCATAAGACTAATTTGCTCATACGTTACGGGAAGACCATGAAAAAGAAACTAATAACATTAGCAGTATCTGCTGTTTTACTCACTGCATGCAACGATGATACTAAAACGGTTGAAGTGATCAAAGAAGTAGAAAAAGAGGTTATAAAAGAAGTTGCACCCACACCAGTAACGTCAGTGAAAAATGTAATTTTAATGATTGGTGACGGCATGGGGGCACAGCAAGTTGGTTTATTGGAAGAGTATGCTCGCCGAGCGCCAAATTCGACTTATAACGCTCGTGGAAATCAAACGGCTTTATCCAAGTTAGCAGACGCAGGGCACATGGGGCTTTCATTAAATGCTCCGCATGGGGAAAATGGCATGCTAGTGACAGACTCGGCATGTTCCGCGACACAATTGGCAACGGGTATGGCTGCTGGCTCTGAAATGATCGGTCTTGATGAGCAAGGTAACATTGTAGAAACTATTTTAGAAAAAGCGAAAAAAGCGGGTAAAGCAACAGGCTTGGTCTCAGATACACGTATTACTCATGCTACGCCAGCTGCATTTGCTGCGCACCAACCACATCGATCTATGGAACCTGAGATTGCTGAACAACTCGTAAATACCGGTATGGTTGATGTATTATTATCGGGCGGAGCGCGAGTCTTTATTCCATCAGATATTAAAACAGATGAAGCAGATCAAAAAGTACTTGCTGATTTGGGGATGCCAGCGAGCGTATACAAAAAGTCGAAACGCAATGATGATAAAAATATTGTATTAGCTGCGAAAGAGCAATATGGATACGCATTGGCTTTTGACAAAGCACAGTTGCAAAATAGTGATGCAGATAAGTTATTGGGCTTATTTGCAAATTCAGGTATGGATGATGGCATTGCATATAAAGCATGTCAGGCAAATAACAGTTGTACTCAGCCATCATTAAAAGAAATGACCGTTAAAGCATTGGATATTTTATCTAAAGATGAAGATGGATTTTTCTTAATGATTGAAGGTGGGCAAATAGATTGGGCTGGGCATGCAAACGATGCTGGCTGGATGCTTAATGAGCTTTTAAAGTTTGATGAAGCCGTTGAAGCTGTGCATGAGTGGGTCAAAGATCGTAATGATACATTAGTGGTGGTGACCGCAGATCATGAAACGGGGAGCTTTGGATTCAGTTATTCAAATGTTAATAAACCTGAACCGGTTTCTCTCCCGGGAGATGGTATGAATAATCGAGATTACAAGCCTAATTTTAATTTTGGGTCTTTAAATATTCTGGATAATTTATACGAACAAAAAGGCACATTCTTCGATGTGATGGGGGCCGTTAATGCCGATACCGATTATAGCAATAGCACTGATGTACAGTGGCAAAAAGCCATAGAAGAATTGACACCATATACAGTCACATTAGAGCAAGCTGATAAAATTGATGAGTCGTATAAAGTAGGGGCTGATGATAAACCACTTCCTTATTTTAATGATTTTTCAGAGTTCTACGTATACGGTGGTGAAGATTTTACAGGTAAAATAGCGCGCGCAGTGGCGAGTCAGCAAAATGTTGTGTGGGGAACTGGTACGCATACAGCAGCACCAGTCCCTGTTTATGCTTTTGGTCCAGAAGGCGTCACTAAGCAGTTTTCTACTTTACAACATCATGTTGATATTTCTAATAAAATGATGGCTGCGTTAGAACTTAAATAAAATATTAAAATAGTATTCATTGAACAATTATCTAGAAAATTAATAATTGTTTAATGTTTTCTGGTTATATTTAAACCTCATTTTATAGGGAGTTTTTATGAGGTTTAAATTTACATTTTTATTCTTGCTTTTATCTAGCCAAGTTAATGCTAATAATAACGAATATATAATTGAGGGAGTTGATGAGTTAGGTCAAGAAATAAATCAGAAAGTTAAAGTTGAAAATGAAAATGGAAATGGAAAGGTTTTATATCAAGGTGATATATTGGCAGGGCAAA
>NZ_JAGJEF010000107.1:0-11499 GCF_018100875.1 Pseudoalteromonas sp. MMG012 | reverse complement strand
TATGGACCCTGAACCGAGTTCAGGGCGACGAAGATGATAAAGCTTGTGGTGTATCTTATTTCTGTAGTCACGCATCGAGTGCTGTTTATGGTCATGTCTCCTGTTTTTTGTGCTTACATATCCTGTCGTGTTTGTTACCATTTTTACCGCATAACCGCTTAAAGAATAACCGAGGATATGCCACAACTATCGTCTTTCTGACGCAG
The DNA here is from genome assembly GCF_018100875.1 of Pseudoalteromonas sp. MMG012. Classification (NCBI taxonomy): domain Bacteria; kingdom Pseudomonadati; phylum Pseudomonadota; class Gammaproteobacteria; order Alteromonadales; family Pseudoalteromonadaceae; genus Pseudoalteromonas; species Pseudoalteromonas sp. MMG012. The sequence continues at coordinate 11,293 of NZ_JAGJEF010000107.1, read as the reverse complement.
GTCAGAATCTACTATTTTTAAGTGGCAGTATAGAATAAGTAAGCGTATGGACCCTGAATCAAGTTCAGGGCGACGAAGATGATGATCTTGTGGTGTTTGTGATCGTATCTGTGTGTTGTTTATTAGCATGTAATTTGTATTTGGGTTGTGATGGGGACTACGTGATCGAGCGTAACTCATATATCAGTGTTATCTGAAAAAGAAATGGCTTTGTATATGTAACGCCACGCGTGTTTGAACGAGTGGCGTTAAATTAAAGGGAACAGTTCTTTTTTAAGGCGTGTAGTTACCGACTAATTGAACATCCGTATAATTGTTGTGACCGAGTAGCATGATGTAGTATGTGCCAGCTTGTACATTGTTAATCGTACATGACTCATTACTGCCGACTTTCCAAGGGCGGCAGTCATAACTTGCTTTGGTAGGTGCTTCGCCAAATTTAACGTGCATATCGACATCACCACTGCCACCGCTGGTTGTAATGGTTAAATTGCTAGCACCAGCAGGCACAACCAAAGTATAAATCGACTCTTCATTTGTCGTACCTGATACGAGTTTTACGACGCCATTATCTAGTGAATTGCCGTTTGAAGCGCTGCTAATAGTTGCTGTTGTGGTTGTACTGGCTGTGGCGCCCTCATTATCAGTGACTGTGAGTGTCACTGTATATGTGCCAGCGGTACTATACGTATGGCTTGGGTTTGTAGAGCTACTTGTTGATCCATCACCAAAATCCCATGCTCTACTGGCTATTGACCCATCACTGTCTGAGGAGTTATTACTACTCATTGCTATTGCGGTGTTAACATTGCCAGAATACGGGCCATCGGTTAATGCTGTCGGTGCAGCGTTGTTATTCCCTGTCGTATATTTCCCCACAAGGTTCACATCAGTGAAGTTATCGTATCCGCGTAGCATAATATGGTACGTGCCAGCTTGAATGTTATCCATGACACATTGTTCAACGTTGCCCCCTTTGTATGGTCTACAGTCATGGCTATTTGTTGTTGGTGCTGCACCATATTTTACATACATATCAGCATCACCTGTACCACCACTGGTATCAAAGGTTAAGGTCGCTACGTTAGCTGGTACTTGCATGGTAAAGTGGACTTCTTCACTTTTCTGTCCTGATACCTTTTTACTGACACCATTGACTAATATATTGTCATCAATCGGTGCGCCATTTTGTATGTATCGAGCGAGTACAGTGACATCTGTAAATTCACTATCTGCTGGCACGTGAATATAGTTCCAACCTGCCTTTACATTAGGGACCAGTATTGTTTCATTGTTTGAGGGGCCGTTGGAGATATGATCATACGTTGTACTGTTAGGTCGTTTATCCCAGCGATGTAGTAAGTTTGCATTACCGCTACCATGGCGTAATGTGATTTCTAAGCTGACATCAACCAGACCAACAGGTACATTGAGCCCAAGTTGTACCTGATGGTTATTTGCTTTGTTTTCGATGCATATCGCTTTGCCCGCTGAAATATCTCTTGACTGACGCGGCCGATTCAATGCACATGCGTTTATGCCTGGTAACTCATCACCTTGAATATCACCGATATCAATGGGTTCAATCGGCGATGGTGGTCTGGTATTATCTACTGTACAGCCTGATGATGTGACGGTCGTTAACCAATTTGAAAAATCGGCATCAAAGGTTTTATTGGAGATCCAGCTATCGACCATACTGGTGCGATAAGATGCGTAATCACCCACTTTAAATTTGTCTAACATATTAAAAAATGTGGTATTTTGTCGCTCAAACATGTAACGCGAGGCTAAATATCCCCACGAATATATGCGATTTTGGCCAACACCATATTCATTGCCAAAGATGGTACTAATGTTATGAGTCGCATTGCCTGCTTCTGTTGCTGCCCCGTCATTACAATTACGGCGAGAAATATATTCCGCTATGCCCTCGCCATACCACACGGTTTTACCCGCGCCGTTAACGTCTCTAAAGTCACCTTGAGTGATAAATCGACCATCTAAATAGTGAATGTATTCATGGCGCAAATTCCAAATATCAAAGATAGGTCGAGCAGGTACTTCCTCATAGGCAAAGAATGTTGCTTGGTCGCCAGCTTTACTTGGGTCGCCTTCTAAATATAAGCCTCCATTATCAGTACTTGCGCCAAATAAAACGCCGCCATAGATACGCCATTCAGATGCGTCGTTAAATACAACCATTCTTAATAGATCATTGTCATCAGGTGTGACAGGAATACGATTTGTTTTTAGTGTTGTGTGGAAATGCTCTTCATGACTACGCAATGAACTACATGCCCAATCTAGTTGAGCTTGATTCATATCTTGTGCCCACATAAATAATGTACCAGAAGGGCAATTGATGCGGTCTTTTAATACACTAGAGATGATTTCATCTTTTTTACTACAGACATTATGCTCACTACATTTACCCCGATAATTCACCGCGTTAAGTGTCTGTAGGTATGCTCTTCTGCCGCTATCTGCTTCTAGCGGACCATAACTATTGAATACTTTATTAACTTCACTGACAAGGGTTGCTTGTATTGAAGAAAAGTGGCTATCATTTTTGCCGCTATATACGTTACCTAATTGATAACCTAAGTTATGCAAATGGTAATCTGTAGCGCCTTTGTCTAACCAATTGATATTATTGTGAATAAAGTTACCTAGCTTGGTAATAAATGCAGTGGTATGTTCAGCAGTTCGACAATCAGCAAAACGCGCGCAGGCATTTGGGATCCCCCAAATTGCTGCGGCAAATATGTCTCCCCAGCCTGTAACTTCTTCATAAGACTCGTCATAACGGTCCAGTAACTGATGTACAATAGGCATGTATTTTTCTTGCAAGCTTGCATTGTTGAGGTTAACAACGGCAAGCTCGATGACTTTGGCATTTTCTGCTGTTTTATCATACATATGGCTGTTGGCGAATAGGGCATCTAATGCCGATTTAGTCGCTTGTTGGTTTTCAGGTGTCAATAACTCTCGATTGCCATAATAGTAAAATGCTCTGATCCAATATTGCAGTGCCTGCATGTATTGATCGGCATCGGTCCCATTATAAGTAAGCGCTTTTGCTTTTGCTTCATTTGCAACGGTGATGATATTCGCTTGTGTAAAAGTGCCTAAACGCACAGTATCAGATGCGTCGGTAAACAAACGGCCCACACAATCATAGCTCTGTGTTTTTATTTGGGTTAGCAAGTTTCTACCAGAAGTGACAAAAGCGTTGTCGTTACAGTTTGTTGTGTCTGCATTTGCTGTGTTTAATGCGGCCGTATTTACAGCGTGCATTTTTACGTGCTGTGCATGTGCTTCATCAGCAGGGGTACTGTAATTATCAGCATGTAAAGCGATTGCTGAGGTTGTATTCTTGGCTTTGGCATGCGCGACAGCATCCGTGGCTGATGACGAGATGCCTACAGCCGGTGGGTTCGAAGAAGCTAATGCTGTTTGTACACACGTTGTGAGTAATAAGAGCGGGAGTGTTTTTATTATTCGCATTATTTATCTTCCCACATTATTTGTTTATTGCTGCGCAATGTCGTTGTAGTAGTGAACAACATAATCGGTGTTAAAAATTTTCTCACTGTTCAAATCCTTATATTTTATTATATGTTTTTCTTTAATGATTACAGCTAAATGCCCATTTCTTATTTGGTATATTTTATACAAAGTAAATTGAGCATAAAATATACTAAATGCAATTTCACAAAAATGCAATTTCACAAAAATGCAATTTTTTAAACATTTAAATGTAACAATTAATGGTTTTAGATTAAACGGTGTAATTTATTGATTTACAGTCCTGTTAATTGTTTATCAGTTCCTGAAAAGTAACATTTATGAAATAAAAACGACCAAAAGATGTTTTTTATTTGAATAATAAAAAAACCGTGCTCGATAAACATCAAAGCACGGCTTAATTTATTAGCTAAAGTATTTGGCGCGTAAACTCGCCAGAGATCATTGCTTATTCAGCTTCAATGGCATCAGGTTTCATACCCAGCTGTGCGGAGATGACACTATCCAAATTGAGTGTTTTAGTCAGTGCAATCGATAAATTAGTATCGGTATCGTCAATGGTAAAAATGGCACGTTGACCTCGAGTGTAGCTGAGAGTGTACCCCAATGACTCGGCGACGTGTTGTGCCACAACATAGGTGGGTAAGTGCACAATGATCTCACCTGTTAATGTATATGTTTCATGTGAATGAAGTTCTGCAACTTGGTCGCCTTTGTATAGTGCAGTGGAAGGCGCATCTTGAGCAACTTTCGCAAACGTTTGACCATTAGCCGAAAATGTGTGCTGGGATAACTCCACCGGCTCGGCAACTAATAATTCGTCAGCGGTTGCTTGGGTCATCAGTAGTAACGCGGGAATGAGTAGTAATTTCATGATTTATCTCCTATTTATGACCAATGAAACGAATATTCCAAGAGTTTAACGTGCCCTCTTCTGTGTTATTTCTGTGTGTAAAGCGAATATTTGGTTCTCCTTTGGCCGAAGGATTAAAAGTAAACTTTTCATCTACGCCTTGAGTATCAATCAAACGTAATGTCCATGTGCCTTTTGCTGATTCACCATAAAAGTTATGCGACAGCATTTGCGTTTCGGTAAAACCAGAGCGGCCAAAAATAGTGCCGGTACGAGGGGTCATTAACACACTGCGAGTGCCAGAGGGAGAAATAAGTTCGACTGCAACGTCGCGCGTACTGGTATGCTGCGCAGTCAATTGAATTTGCACAGCTTCCACGGTGATATCTTCGTGTTGCTGATAATGACTGGCTACCCCTGTGATATTTCCGTCAGGAATCGCTATATTGGCAACTATGTTGTTCCATACACTGATCTCAAGCGGAGGGAGGGGGGTGGAGTAAAACCGAGCCATATTAACTGCAGCGTCTACGTCAACGGCACCAAAACCATAAAAAGTATGAAAGTGGTACCCAGCTGCATTAGTTTGCCATGCAGGAATTGCATTGTAGTTATACGAATCACCATTTTTATGACTGAAATTCAGTGATACACCGGAATGTTCAGCGTCGATTTTGCGTGCTGTAGCGGCTAAAATATGTCGCACGTCACGCCAATTAAGCGCAGGGTTTGCTGACATGATAAGTGCAATAGCGCCTGCAACATTGGGGGCTGCAGATGATGTGCCATTCATTCGAGCATTGTAATCACAGGTAGGGTCAAGCTCATGTCCACGATGTAACGCATTACGACCATAAGCAGGGTTCCGCCCTCTATCACAGCCGGTCAAATCTGTGGTAATAATGGCAGGGGAGGTTGTACCATATTGCCCACCAGGGGCTGAAACAAAGACGTTAGATCCGACTTCTGAGTAAGATGATTTCACGCCATCGGCATTGTATGCAGATGTCACTAGGTTCCAATAGGTTGCGTCCATTCTTTCTAAATTAGAGTTTTGTACTGGAAGGCCTTGGTTATTCTCGTCAAAATAAATACGCCCTCTACCATAATTTTTTAATGTAATAGATTGAGACTGATAACTGTTCCCCGCAGATTTTACAAAGATTGCCCCTTTTCCACCATGAGAGTGGCGGGTGATCTCTTCTTGAGCATCATCGTTTCTTTTTAACCAAAGTGTGATTTCGTAATTGTACCTTTGTGGTGAAGTACGAGCACCGCCGTAACTTTGGTTAAATACACGAGGGAAGTCGAATGAAGCACGGTTAAAACCATCTGAATATAAGCCATGAGATTGCAACCAATTGGCTTCGTTCCATTTCTTTAATAGGTTAAAGCCAACAATTCCAGCGAGAGGTGCGACACCGCGACCACCAATACCATTATATGCAGAAGCTGCAATAATGCCGGCGACAGCAGTGCCGTGAGTGTCATTGGCATCTTTGGGTTTTAGGTTGGCAGAGTTTGTTAAAAAATCCCAAGAGCCAGGTTTGATATTGTTTATTAAATCAGGATGATCGAGTTGTACACCGCCGTCAATGACTGCCGCAGTTACACCGACACCTAATATACCTAACGCATGAGTTAAATCTAAGTTCATATCTTCGCCGACTTTACCACCTCGCTCAGAAAAAGCGGTTTGCCCAGTATTTTGTAAATGCCATTGCTGACTGGTGAGAGGGTCGCCTGCTCTGAGTACATACTCGACACTAGCCAGTGCGTTGCTGGAAGTTGCGAGGGCGATTGCCGTTGCAATATACGCATATTTTATTTTCATATTGATTGTTATCTTTTCTGTTGATTCAGCTAATATCGTACCTTATTTGGGTTTTAAAGAAAGAAAAAGGTTAATTTTTTGTTTTGTGTGTGAGTGTTTTAATCCACGCTTTTCCTTGTGTTTATTCATTCAATTATCCGGATAAGGTGATGTGTAAACAGACACAAACTTGGTATTTGTAGTTTTAACCGTCACTAATTCAGTCATGATTAAAAGCGTAGGCGTAGACTGTAAAATCAGGTATCAATTATTCTTTATGGTAGAAAATATGACTTGGGTTATATGCAGTATTTTGTTGTTTTTATTGTCACTTATTGCGGGGGGAATCGCATTGTTTAAAAAGCGAAAGTCTCTGGGGATCTGTAGTTTCATTGGACTGTTGCTTAGTGGAGTGCTTATGGGTAGCAGTGCTTTCCGTGATTTTTTTCAGTTAGATGAATGCTTGGATTTGGGTGGAAGATATAATTATGAAGCCAATGTATGTGAAAACGGCTAAGCAGTGTTGGGCTGTTGTTTGATGTTTATAAGTGACGATAATACCAAGGAAGGTTTTAAAAATGACGTAGCCAGTATGATTCTGCAATTTTCAATTGTCGCGTTGTTATTTTCTGACGAAATGTCCGTTTTAGTATTACGTTCATCATTTAGGAACACATCGGTAGAATAGATATCTACACACTCTGAAGCTGGCTTGTAAACTTGTTTAGGAGGGTTATGTGCTGATGTATTTCCGGTTGTATGCAGGGTGTTTGAGATACTCACTATAATGAAAAAAGGATTGTTTATGTTCAAAATTGGAAAATTAGGCGTGTTAAGTGCCGCGGTGTTAGTGGCTTTAAATACGCAAGCAACCACAGATCGAGATTATGAGAATCGTTGGTTAGATCCCAATGGTGATCCACTTTTAGCACTGCAATGGAATTTACTCAACAAGGGTACATTAAATGGCACAACGGCGGGTATTGACCTCAATTTATGGCAAAGTCATATTTGGGGGCATAAAGGTCATGGCGTGACCGTGGCGGTCATCGATTCAGGGGTCGATATGGATCACCCTGATTTAACAGACAATTTGATAAAAAACCCAGATGTTGATTCCCGTGCTCGTTTTGGTTCACATGGTACTAAGGTTGCGGGGATCATTGCCGCTACCCAGAATCAAATTGGGGTGCGTGGTGTTGCACCGCAAGCAAAAGTGATTTCCTACTATGGTTCTGGTGGACGTAGTTTTGATGAGTGGCGAGTGAGTCACGGTGATCATGAAAGCTCGAAAAATATCCGTGCTTTTAATAAAAGCTATGGAGTAGATTGGGCTATGAGCGTGCCTTACACGCATGAGGGCGCAGAGCTAAACTACCCAGGTATGGAGCGAGTGTTTGAAAAAGTATCGTTAATCACAAAGCACAGTGATGAAACTGTAGCAGATGAACGAACGGCCATTTTTGTTCAAGCCGCAGGAAATGGCTATCAAGGCACCGCATTGTTTGAAACATCTGCCGAAGGCCCTCGCTATATTGGGGCTGGTTGGCCTATTGATGATAATGCAGGGTTGCCATGGCAAAATTCTAATGCAGACTATGAAAGTGCCAATTTTTGGAATTTACCGGTCAGTGCAATAAGTGCAGATGGGGTACTTTCTTCTTATTCAACGGTAGGCAGTAGTATCTTTTTGACAGCGCCAGGCGGGAACGACCGGTTTACTCCGGGTCATACGACAACAACCTTCTCTTGTGAGTATTATAAACGGGCTTATCCAGATATAGTGACTGATTGTTCGGTCCTAGACAATGACGGTATAGAATACGGCTACTCTCACACAATGTCGGGTACGTCATCTGCGGCACCGAATACCGTGGGGGCAATTGCGCTTATGCTATCTGCTGCAGATCAACAGCAGCATAATCTTACGGCACGAGATATACGCCATTTATTGGCACAAACGGCCACCAAGGTGGACCGAGCACGTTCAGAGGTTGTGTTGAATGGCAGCGTTGCATTGGAGAGTTGGACTAAAAATGCAGCCAATGTTGAATATAGCCCAATTTATGGTTTTGGTTTACCTGATATAGATAAAGCGGTTGAACTGATACGGCGTTATGCCATCGAAAATTTACCATCAGAGTTAGTTAAAACACCCTGGTATGGTATTGATAGCAAAAATTTAAGCATTGGTATTGCGGATGATTCGACGCCTGCTACAGCTGAAATTGACGTGCAGGATGATTTATATATAGAGGCGGTACAAGTTCGTTTAGATATTGACCATACACGTTTATCTGACTTAAAGATTGAACTGGAGTCACCCAACGGTACGCGTAGCATCTTGATGTCTCCTTACAATAATTTAGTGAGTCGTCATATTGCAGAGGTACAAAACCAACCATTGACAGAAAAGTATCGAGGTTATCGTGACCATTTAATGCTCTCTTACAAGTTTTGGGACGAGAAAGCGAACGCCGTCAATGGTAAATGGACGCTTCATGTGACAGATGTGAGCAATCAAACCCGAAGTATCAATTGGAGTAATGATGGTGTCAAACAAATTCCATTGGCTAACAATAAAACGGTTGGTGTTATTAATAACTGGTCATTGCGAGTCATTGGTCACAAAAATAAAGTAACAAAAAAGAAAAGTTTATAGCGTTGATTACTTTATTGTATCGCGTTTAGCGTAAGAACGAAATTAAAAGGGGGGAAGCCCCCTTAATTGGTTAAGATGCTGTTGTAAAATTGACTAATGGCTGCCAATTCTCAGCCCATGTATGGTTCGTTGTTTCGTCCATATCCTTTAAAGACGATTGGATGAACTCGATAAAAACACGGACTTTTTCAGGCAAATAATCACGTTTTGTATAAATCGCAAAGACGCCATTATCGGGGGTAGGAGGCCTAAAGTAAGGGTAAAGTGATATCAGGTCACCTGAATCTAAGCCTTTTTTGGCTAGAAAGTGAGGAAGTTGTGCAAACCCAAAACCATCCGCACACATGTGTGCCATTGCTTCACCGTCATCGGTAATATGGCTGCGCTTTAATTCGTACGGTACGTATTCACCTTCTTCATTTGGTAAGAAAATAGGTTGTAATTGCTGTGTTTCTTTGATGCGAAAACCAATCCAATTATGTTGATGAAAATCATTGGCGCAACGGGGGATGCCGTGTTTTTTAATATATTGCGTCGACGCACAAATCAGGAAGTCCATTGGACTGAGTCGCCGGCAACTAAGCGGCTGTCTTTGATGTAACCCGTACGTAATGCAATATCTATATCAGCATCAATAATATCCACATGAAAATCACTGACTTGAAAGTCTAATGTAATGTCGGGGTAGCGCTGGCAAAAAGCCATGAGTAACGGGCGAAGATATAAGTGACCATAGCACACCGCTGCGCTAATGCTTAAGATACCACAGGGTGAGTCATTACGCTGTTTTAGCTCTTCTTCGCAGGCGCTTAAATCTTGGAGCATTTTACGGACCGTGTTTGCGTAGCGTTTTCCCGCTGAGGTTGTGCGCAATTTCCGCGTCGAGCGTTGAAAAAGCGTTAATTCTAATTGAGCTTCTAAGCGTGCAATCGCTTTACTGACCGTTGATGGGTCGGTATTACACGTTTTGGCGGCCTCAGCGAAACTTCCTCCATCACATGTGGCTAAGAAAACCTCTAATGCACGCAGTTTATCCATAATATCGTCCCACAAAGCCACTTCAATGACCTTAATATAGCATGGAAAATTTGTGAATTATATTCATGATAGATAGGTTTTTTTACCTGTTTTTTATTTATTTTCAGTTGCATAGAATTTATATACACACAAAATATTCAGTCTAACTGAAGGAGGTTGGATGAAGGACGCTAAGTTAGCGAGCGTATCTATCACGGGTGCCATGAGCTATGTACTGTTTGCATTTATTGCCATGGCGGGGTTGTCGTATATTAATTATTTGCCCGGAGTTGTAAATGCGCTGGCAGGCGGGATTGGGTTTACGGATGTAGAGGCGGGTGAAATTGTTGCACTCAATGGTTACGGTGGTTTGGTTGGCAGTCTTGTGGCAATTTTTCTGGTGAGACGAATTCGTTGGCGGCCGGTGATGTTTGTACTGTTAGCGACATTGGTTGCTGTGGACTTCGGCACTGGGTGGGTGGAAGATTACACCATGATGTTAGTATGGCGTTTCTTCGCAGGTGTGGTAGGCGGGCTATGTGTGGGTATTGCATTTGCAACCCTTGCTAAATTAAATAACCCTGATGCGGCGTTTGGCACTGTGCTATTTATACAATTTAGCGTCGGATCCTTGATCATTTATTTGCTTCCTGTTTTGGAGCAAAAAATTAATGCCTACGCCGTCTTTTATGTTATGGCAAGTTTGGTGTTAATGAGTTTAATAATGCTCATGTATGCACCATCTCTTCCAGAGAAAGCGCTACCACAACGGCAATCATCGATGTTGGTTGGGGTCTCAGGCCGAGCGATACTGTTATTGTTAGCAATTACTTGTTATCAAATTGCGGCCAGTGCTATTTGGACTTATGTTGGTTTGATTGGTCACAGTGCAGATATTGTCGAAACTAAGGCCAATTTATATATTGCAATTACGGGGTTATTGGGGTTGTTAGGAGCTATGTTACCGGTGGTTAGTGGTCATCATTTTGAGCGTAAATATATGATTATTTTCGGTATAACCTTATCCATGATAGCTGCTATTTTACTTAACTTTTCTTATTACACGCCGCTTTATATTGGTGCTATGGCTTTATTGTTTTTTTCATGGCCCGCAGTTCAATCTTACTTATTGGCCATCACCGCAGAAATGGATCGAACGGGCAGGCTATCAACGATGGCTGTGGTTGTTACTTCTGTGGGTTTAGCGACTGGACCGCTATTTGCGTCAAGTTTACTTGTGGATGGAGAGTTCACTGTGATGCTGTATGGCTGTGCAATCGTGTTCTTTGTGAGTTTTTTGTTTGTTATTTCAACGAACGCTGAAGCCAAGAGACTGCAAAGTTAAAAGTTGTTTTTCTATTAATATTTAACCTCAGCTTTGGATAAGCGAATTTGCCCAATAAAGCTATTTTTCTCA
>NZ_JAGJEF010000106.1:0-11522 GCF_018100875.1 Pseudoalteromonas sp. MMG012 | reverse complement strand
AGTAATAGCTATTCCAAAGTTACCTTCATTGCCATACCAGTGCGTTGCCCGACAACACTAATAAATCGATAGCCCTGAGCAGGATTATTCACGCTCATCAACTCGGTATTATTATCGCTAAAGCCACGTTGGTCGTAGTTACTGGCCGTAGCCCAAGTTGAGGCTTTATAATAAACATCACCATCACCTGTGCCGTGATCGGTTTCGATTGTTAATGTTGAAATACCAGCTGGCACATAGATGTAATAGTATTGAATATCCGCATCACGACTGCCATTAGGTAAACAAATCGTATTACCATTGGTTAAACTAGACCCGGTTGTTGGCCCCGCCGTTGCGCATGCATTGTCAATTCTCCCCCCTGTCGGGCTTCCTGTTATTGTAACGGTTGCTGCATCTGACGCAATTGCACCTTGGTTATCAGTCACAGTTAATGTTGCGGTATAGGTACCAGCTGTTGTGTAGCTATAGCTTGGATTGGCACTTAAGCTAGGTGCACTGCCGTCACCAAAATCCCAACTGTAAGACGCGATATTGCCATCTGAGTCAAAAGAGTCTGCACTACTGAAGTTAATTGCTGCATTAGTTACTGCGCTATAAGGGCCGTTCGCTTCTGCCGTAGGTGCTGAATTAGATGACCCTGAACCAGTGCGGATATGAATATAACTGGTGTTATTTTGTTCATCCCACTCTGAGACTTGATTGGCATTGTCAATGATCACCCCAAGGTAGTAATTGGTATTTGGTTGTAAATTGTTTGGAATGATGATGCTCTTTTTAACCTCGTCTGGGACCCTGCGCGAAACAGACACTGTGTCGGTTGTAATTAACGTATCGGTATTTGTAATGGTTGCATTAGTAGAAATATAGTAGCCAAGCTGAACATTTTGAGCATGGCTACCGCTGTTTTCTAAAGTCAGCTCCATTTGAACTTGCTGGCCAAGGTCAACGTTATGGCGCATTTCACAGTAATCTCTGGTACAGCTAGACTCCACTTTAGTTGAACTTAATTCAGTGCCATTGCTGTCGAGTAATCGATTACGGCCATGTGAACTGTATTCCCCTGATGACCCAGTTCGCCGCCAAGCCGATACCGACACATCTTGTCGAGTCGAGCTACCATACAGCGTGATTAAGCCATTCGCGGCGTCTTCACCTACATATGATCTTAACGAATTTTCTCCGCTCGTATGCACATGCGTGTAATCTGTTCCCATAATATTATAATAGCGATTTTCATGAGCAAGTCCGAGTGTATGACCTATTTCATGTATCGCGGTGGTTTCGAATAATCGACGCTCTAGACCATAGCCGCGATAAGATGTTTTTTCATCCATCTTGTCATTGTAACCACCGTTAGGAATGTTGTTGTGAAAAACAATGTCAGTTTCAACCGTGTTACCACAGCTATTTGTTATGGTATATGCCACAGCGGAAGTCCCTGTACTCCACCAAATTTCACTTTCGCCATTATTGGTTCCAACACTGTTGTCGTCGTCAGTTCGTACATAAATAGTAAAGTTGGCAGGCGTATCATTCACTCGATTCATTGCTTGTTGAAATGACGTTTTCCATTTTGCAAAAGCGCCTGCAAATCCCGTTGGATTAGCGTTAAAAGTCATACTAGTTTGATTCCGCCATTTTTTATTCACGTTACATGCAGGATCTATTAAAAACTTATGTGCCGAAGCACTGCTACTTACTAGAGTAACGACAAATGCAGTCGTGAGTTTGGTTTTAAATTTATTACCTTTCATGTGTATTTCTCATAGTTGTTTGATGGCTATAAACGCATGGTTATTGTTGAGTGTAAGGTGAGCTAACAGTCAGTACTGGATTACCCTTATTTCGTTTCACTTGCGCTTCTTCCCATTTGTCATGCCGACTACCATGAGATATGTTTTTCTTTACTAATGCTTCACTTGGAGCAACTAGCTCCACAGGTGCTTTACTTGCTTGTGTTAAGCCTATATATGCTTTAAAAGTGATGTTTTTATCAACGTTTTTTACAGTATTACGTTTAAATGAATCCCCTCTTTGAGATAGCACCTGCTTATCTATATTTCTCAGTTTTGTAATGAAATTACCAATATTCGACGTAGTGTTAGCTTGCCTATTATCTCGATTTTTTAGCCCATCCGCTGACATATAATCAACACTGCCATGCTCATCTACGATCACCGCTTGACCATTAGCCGCTATAACGTTCCCTTGTTCAAGTAAAAAACGCCCTAGTTCACACTGCACAAAATCACAGCCTGTATCAGTGCTTTTCTGCACTAATAATATAGACTGTTCACCGAGTTTAATTTGAGGGGAGTTTGAGGCAGATAAAGTATTACCATTTGCAAAGGTACCACCAACAAACTTTAAAGTGATGGTACTTTCAAAATATTGCCCGCTAATCACTTCTTCAATATCATAGGTGACAAAAGTGTAGGGGATGCCTTCTACAGACAGACCTTCAGTTATTTCAGTGGATGTTCCTCTAAAAATAAGCTCAGAATCTGCCACTAAAGTTTCAATTACTTTATTATGTCCATTGTTACTCACAAACGTGCCAGCAAGCGCTGAAGTCGTGGTTATCAGCAACGGTATTATTAGAATACTACATCGGGTTAGATTGACTATGTTCATTATTATCTTCCTTATGTGATGATGAGTCTCGGCAATGCTATCTAACATTTTTCAGTCGTTTTAATGTTCAACATTAAATGCAGAGAGAATTTCCAGTTTGCTTGTAGGCTGAATAGCACCAAGCAACATTAAATATTGTATACAATTTGCTTTTTGTCACCCATGGGGTTTCATTTTTTATACGATATTGTTACAAGTTATTGAAGTTTGTATAGGTTGTTTTTGAATATGGGTTACGTTATATGTAATCAAAGGGGTCAAATAATATATGCCTAATTTTTAGTATTCATCTTCCTTTTTGGTATTTTTGTTATGTTATATTATATCATTTATTTTCAATGAAAATATCATTAGGTTTAACATAGCTTTGATAAAAGTATCATTTTGCTCGATTAAGCTTATTTAAAAATTTAGGGGCAGTATCAGTGATTTCTCGCAGACAATTTACAAAAAATACCGTGACATTGGCATTTATGGGCTTAGGGAGTAGCTTATTAGGGTGTGCATCAACGCCTGTTGGCAACTCAAACGCTATGGGTATGGCGAAGAGCTATGGGTATGGCGAAGAGCAATGGCTATAGGCCTTTAGTTAAAGATAAAGAGCGTTTGCTAGATTTACCTGAAGAGTTTAGTTATACCGTTATTTCTGAGCTAGATTCCATAATGGATGATGGTTTTAGTGTGCCGAATAATGCCGATGGCATGGGGTGTATTGCACTTGATCAGGAACGTGTTGTGCTGGTGCGCAATCATGAGTTAAGTCCAAAACATTTGGCGTCGGCGACCTCCTCGATTCAAAATCATAAAACGGCGCTTGCGTATGATTCAAACGTAAATGGGGTTGCGTTGCCTGGTGGGACCACGAACATAGTGTATAACTTGCGAACAGGTAAAGTGGAACACGAGTTCTATAGCCTTGTGGGTACAATCCGAAATTGTGCGGGTGGTACAACTCCGTGGGGGAGCTGGTTAACCTGTGAAGAGTCTGTTAAAACGGCTGATAGTGAAATTAAATCAGATCACGGGTATGTGTTTGAAGTGCCTGCGGATGCGACTAAGTTAATAGATGCTCAACCGATTGTAGAGATGGGGCGGTTTAACCATGAAGCGGCAGCGGTTGACTCTCGAACAGGGATTGTGTACTTAACGGAAGACCGAGGTGATAGTTTGTTTTACCGATACATTCCCAATGTTAAAGGTAAACTTCACCTCGGTGGGCAACTGCAAGCACTCGTATTTAAGCAATTGCAGGGTTTTGATACTCGGAATTGGCAAGCCAATAACATGTTACTTGCAAATTGGCATGAAGTGCAGTGGATTAATTTAGATAATCCGCAAAGTCCGGAAGATGACCTCAGAAAGCGAGGTTTTGCTCAGGGGGCAGCGCTTTTTGCACGCGGTGAAGGCATTCACTTTGCCGACAATGAATTATACTTTTGCTGTACGAATGGCGGTAAAAAGCAGCTAGGGCAAATTATGCGCTATCAACCCTCTGCCTATGAAGGCACAATAAATGAGCCAAAACATCCCGGATTAATCCAGCTTTTTCTCGAAAGTGAAGATGAATCGCTATATAACTTTGGTGATAACTTAACTGTGACACCGCAAGGTCACTTGTTAGTGTGTGAAGATCAATATACGGATGTGACACAAAACCATTTACGTGGTGTCACGAGCAAAGGCGAGGTCTACCCATTTGCTAAACTGAATATTCAAACAGAGCCAGCAGGGGCTTGTTTTTCACCGGATGGCAGAGTGTTGTTTTTGAACATGTATGCGCCAACAAAAACATTAGCGATAACGGGACCGTGGGGTGAGTTTAAAAGCTAACACCAGTAATTATATGTTTGTAAAAACTCGTTCCTATTTACTTTTCTGTCTGTATTTTTGTTAAGCATGGTGGCATCAAAAAGTATATTTAAAATAAGCGAGACTGAGGATGTCTCGCTTATTTTGCACTTCGATTAATTTAAATTAAGTTTTTAATAAGATTATTCATTGTGTTTTTCTTTATTTGAAAATTGATATTCCTTTACTGGTTGTGTGCCTAGTAAATGCTCTACAAAATAATCCCAGCGCTTTCTAATAAAATAATCACTATTGTTTAAAAAGTGATCTTGATTTGGATAAATCATCAAATCAAAGTCTTTGTTTGCTTTGATCAACTGATTCACTAATTGCATCGTTGCAGCAGGGTTAACATTTTCATCTAATTCGCCATGTGCAAGGAGTAACTTACCTTTTAATTTGGCAACACTTTGCGGGTTTAGGTTTGTTTGTTGATCCCAGTGTTCAGCAACAGGGTAACCTAACCATGTTTCATTCCAGCCTGTTTTATCCACTCTAAAGTCATGATTTCCTGAAGCGGCAACCCCCACTTTAAAAAAGTCAGCGTGTCTAAACATGGCCTGAGCTGTATCATAACCACCGGCCGAAAAACCAAATATCCCGACTCTATTTACATCTAAATATGCATGTTGCTTAGCGAGTGCTTTGATTGCGTAAACATGATCATCTACGCCAGCGGCTAGATTTTGATAAGCAGCTAAGTGAAAGTTACGATCTCGCTTACTGGTACCTCTGCCATCCATTTTTATGACAATAAAACCTAATTCCGCTAAAGATTGTGCATGCTGATAATATGTCCAAAACGATTTAGGCGTAAAGAAACCATGAGGGCCGGTATACGTTGCATCAATGATAGGGTAACGTTTATTGGCATCAAAATTACTTGGTTTATACATTAAGCCATAGAGTTGAGTTTGTTGATCATCAGCGAGTATTTTAAAGGCTTGGGGTGCACGCCAGCCTGACGTGAGCAATTCACTGATATCAGGCGAGCCTATGGAAGCGACGACTTTGCCATCTATGGTACTGCGTACCGTATTGTTAGGAACTGTTTTATGGTCAGAAGCAATATCAACAAAATAATTAAAGTCTGGAGAAAGTCGCGTACTGTGCTCTAGTGGCTCAGGTGTTAATAACGTTTGTTCAGACCCATTTAACTGTACTTTGTATAAATGTCGTAAATACGGATCTCTATCTTTAAATTCACCTGAGGCTTCAAAATATAAAGTGCGCGACTCTTCATCTACACCTCTATTAATACGAACATAACAATCACATTGCGTGATTTTATTTTTTAGTCGACCATTGCTAAGGTCATACAAGTAATACTGTTGCTTACCTGAGCGTTGACTACTCCAGATCACCTCGTTTGAATTTGCTAATATCTGTACATGTTGTGCCCAAGGGTCTATAAATTGTGCGGATTTTTCTTCAACGATTAATCTTACTTGCTGATTGTCAGGGTTATATTCATGTAGACTAATGCGTTTTTTCGCTCTCGCTTGATCCATGAAATAAAAGCGATTGTTATCTTCCCACCATCCCCAAATCGGTCCACCATAATAGGTTTGCTGTAGTTTAGGCGTATCAACTAAAGTGGCTTTTTTAGTCGCAATATCAATTGAGTAAATATCACCTAATGGGACATGTTTATCACCCGCCAATGGATAATAATAGCTATAGAGTTTGGGTCTTAATCCTTGCTCATGGCTAGATTGCACTAAATGTAGCTTGCCAACTTGTCTGCGATCTAATCTATGTGTGATAACAGTGCGGCTGTCTGGCGCCCAAAATACACTAAGTTGCTGCTTTACATTGCTAGCATCTTTATTGATGTACTGTTTTGGGTTCATATTGTGCACAGCATAAGGGTAACCTTCGCTGCCATCAAAAGTTAACTGGGTTACTTTATTTGTTTCATGTTCAGTTAAATACAAGTTCCATTGTTTTACCTTTAAAGAATATAAACCGTTTGGTGAACTGTATTCAGGTTGCGTAGGGCTTACTTGTGCAGCGAGCTTATTACACTGACTCGTTTTTAAGTCGCATTGATATTCGTGGTTCTGATTGATTAGCTTTAAACGACCATTGCTTAAATCTAACGCTTTTATCTCTATTGAAAAAGGTTGGTTTGGATCATGGTTAATACTGGCTTTGAGTTTTTCATGATCAAATAAGGGGGCAACCAAAGCAGAAGCTGGCTGTACTTTAACGTAAGTTTTATTTCCTGATTTATCTTCTTCGCTGTACCAGAAATCACTTGTTTGATTGATCCACTGTGGTCCAACAGCTAAATTACGCACTTTAGTTGCTACATTTTTAGGTAAAAATTTTTCGGCCCTTTTATAATCTGCCTGAGTTACCATTACAGCTTGATTCTTTGCCGTTATTGAACAAGCAGTTAACGATAGGCTAGTTATCAATAACCCCACTTTTTTAAACATTTTTATCTCCACTTCATATTCTTTATTCTGCCCACTATAATTGACTGCATAAAGTATACAATTTATTTGTTATTTCCTTGATTGGAGAGCACAAGGTCATATGAGGTCACAGGGTCAGGTCTTGCATTGTGCAACCCTTACTACAACACCAATTAAACGACTTCCCCACTTTCGATCACGCCTTAACATAAGCAATTGACGAGCTCGCAAGCGAGATTGTGTATCGACAAGCCCCTCCTCATTAAACATAAAATTATGCTTAATTAATTTGCAGGTAACTGCTGAGAGCCAGAAAGCCATGACACGAGTTGTTTATGGATCCTGACCTTCGTCAGGAAGACGCAGGTAACTGTTGGAGGTCATGAGGATCATATAGAGATCACAGGGTCAGGTCTTGCATTGTGCAAACCTTACTACAACACCAATTAAATAGAGATCACAGGGTCAGGTCTTGCATTGTGCAAACCTTACTACAACACCAATTAAACGACTTCCCCACTTTCGATCCCAATTATGAAAATATACATATTAAAAAAGCGCCTTAAACGGCGCTTTGTAATAATTTTTTATCTTTACTCAATACATGTTTATCAACCGGCGGTACTGAATTTTGTTTTTTCGGTAGCTCTGGTGAAGATATCCCCATACCAACCACCCTTGAAAGCTCGTCACTATTCAATTGTCTCATTTTGTAAAAATTCCTGTTCGCGTTCTTGTGCTTTTAGAGCATAAGTGAGTATGGTACCGCACATAATTACATGCAGTAACAAAATGATATTATCCCTAAAATACAACTTAAATGGGGCATTGACGACTAAGTCGTATTTGTATGATAGTACTTCAACCCATGTGGCGAAGTTCACAATACATGTTAATGCCATTATAAGAATTATTCCGCATTCTTGTGCCGACAACTTTTGACGCTCATAGACTATACGAAAATATTCCAGACCAGTTTTTGAATATAAAAACAAAGCCACATGCCTACGGTAAACAATAGGTAGAATAAAAACAAGCGCCATTAAAATATCAAAAGCGTAATAATGCGTATTCCATTGAATCGAAATGGGTAATATCACCAAATCGATAATTTCAACAACAGCGTAACTAAATAAAAACCAACGAGCTGTCGGTACATCCCAGCTAAGGAGTAAACCTATTAGGATTATGCTGATAGGTGCGTATTCAAAAATCGTGTATAACTCATTCATGACCATTTTCTCCTCCGTTTGGTTTCTCATTTTTAGTTACGTCAGAAGTAGGTTTGAAGTCAAATTGTACTGACAAGTCCTTTCCAAAAATTAAAAATAGTTCAAAAAGTTGCGTACATGTCATCTCTGTTTTACCGGATTCATAATTACTGATACTTGCTTGATCGACTCCTAGTTTTCTCCCTAACTCCTCTTGAGTCCACTTTCTTTCCTGTCTCATTTGTCTTATGGAGCGTTGAACGTACAGCTTAAAATTATTTGTCTTTTTCCTTCTTGTACTGTTAATCACACACTTGTACCTTCTCCTTATTCTATAAGCGCAAATTATCAGCAGAGAAACCTACTAGCAACTATTTATTAACAAAAAGAGGTTCAAATTGGTATTTTATGAAAGTTTTTATATATTGAGGTGTTGGTGCAAGCTTCTATCAATAAGGTCAATCCATCTATCAGACTAAATCCATGACTCATCAAGCTTTCCCCCCTACCCTGCAGACCTCGGCACCTTCACGAAATAATGACGGAACACATCTACTTACGAGTCCCTCAAGTAGTCACTGTTTTCAACAAAAGTCACTTGGCGTTATTGCCGCACTTGCGACTATATTAAAGGATATTCACGTTTTGAGATATTCGGAAAGTTCAATCGAGGTAACCTCACCATCTCGTCATCCGTGATTGAGTGTTTTGATAGTTAACTGTCCGCAAATTATTTAGAAAGCGATCAACAACTCTGAGCCCTTTTGGTTTAGACAACTCTGACTTTTTTGCTTTAGTCGTAGCTTGCTATTTTGACATGAGGCTCATTTACACCCCCTTGTTGGTTAGTAGCTCGAGTACAACACGTTATTCCATACAAAAAGTTGACACCCTATGAGGTATTCACGCCAAGTATCGGTAGCTAATCATTTTTTATGCTCTACTTTCAATACCTAGGCACATCACATAAAGATGCTTATTAATTTGGTTTGAAAAATGCTTAGTGATTTAAAATTCACTTAAGTATGCAAACCACCATGAATAACAGCGAAAATACAGTGTATGTGTTAAGCGGATACGCGCAATGTTCGACCACAAAAAACGACAAGTACACACTCGGTAATAAACATTCTATCGGCCTATTAACAACCGATGAAAATTATCAAGGTAACATCAAACAGCTTAAAACTTTTATTAAAGGTTTAGGGTGGGAGTCCATTACGTTTTGCATGGTTGAAAAGGTCGACGATATAAACACCTTATCAAATGACGTTTTAATCTCTAGTTTTATTCGCGCCAAGGAAAACGGTCAATCTTTAGTGGTGAATGATCAACCTATCACAGTGCATTAAACAGCTTTAGCTTATAAAACAAACAGTAAGCCCGTTTGTTTAAAAAATCAATCCGCGTAGTGTCGTACCTGCTAATGGGGTCAAAGTTGCTGATAACCATACAACCTGCTGACTTTCTTCCATCGTCGCGAGGTACTTATAAAGCACCTATGCTAGCTAGTACTTCAACTTACTGAGATCAACAGCATCATGATTTAAGAAGGGATCAACCACTCTGATCCCTTTAATTTGAGGTGCAATTTTATTGTATAGTAAGACTTGCCAACCCTGAATCAAACGTTAAAAATCTAACGTAAACGCGGGTATACTTCTGGGATCACGACTTCATTTAGCGCTATCATTTGATAGTAAGCCGCTATTTCCTCTTCAGTAAAATCTCCTAACTGTATTTCGACATACATCTCATAACCATGCGACTTTTGCGCGCTTGGCACCGCCCCCAATTGATAGATATAATCTAAATAATGAATTGGGTCTACATCAGAACCTAATAATGCGTCTTCTAGAATGACAGGGGTAATATCTGCTTCAATTAACTTATAAACCGCATCATACAAACCTAACTGAGAAACCACGCCTGAGATAACTGCTTGCGTCTTGCCAGCGGCTTTTATATCTGCAATCACAGGATCAATTGTTTTATAGCTCACAACATGGGCATTTTTGCGATATTTAGATGTGTAAGCCTTTCCTTTTTTATTCACATGAAAACTCGGCATATAGCTAAATAAAAACTCTTGTTCTAACCCTAAAAATGTAAACCTAGGCGCTGTTGCCGCTTTATTATCATGTTCAGCCTTAGCCAAGCTTGTGTCATCCATATTAAAATTGATCATCGCCATTTTGTGACGGTCGCCTTGATAAAGCTCATCTCGCGTGCCAACGGCATAGCGCGGGCTAAAAATCAATTTGTCTTTGGCTGCCATCGATTCAATAATTTCACTGGCCTTTGCCAACTTAACGCCTGCTTGCTGTAAACGTTTGAAAGTGGGTCGCTCATAAATTTCAGTAGAAAACGTCGCGTCACTCGCCAAATATACATCAAAGCCCATTTTCTTGAGCCCTAAAACGGTTTGCATAACACATACATCGGTTTCTGCCCCCGCGACAATCACTCGAGAGACCCCAGCATCAGACCACGCCTTCATTGCTGCATGTATGTCAGCTTCTAATGTTGAATTAAATGTTTGCTTAAAGTAGCTTTGGGTATTTTCATCAAGTGCTTGCTCAATACGCGTTATGTAAGGCGTATAATCTAAACCCAAATCGGTTTCGAACGCTTCATAAGTAATGGTTGTTGGCATATTTAATTCATTGGCTTTTTGCGCCAATTGTGCAATACGATCAATGCTAGAATGCAATTGAGGATCGACATTTTGTGCGGGTATTTCATATTGCGGATAGAAGACCTTGACCCAAAAGTCGTCACTATCCATGACATATCCTTGCTGAGCATCAATAATGAGCAACCCCGTATTTTCGGCGCTCAAATGAACCTGTTCACTCTTTTTCGTTTCTGACGCAAATTGTAACCTGTCATCAATGTTACACGCAGACAGTCCAAACGCCAATGACAACACTAATAGAGACTTTTTCATAAATCACCTGTTTAATTATCCTTATTGCAAAGTAAATACATGACCAAATTTCAAACAATTAACGATAGTCAAACGTTTGGTTAACAAAGTCAAGCGAGGATAGTTCAAGCAGTTTTTGTCTGTAATTGACCATAAAAGAATGCAATTAAAAGAGGGTAATCAGGGGCAGGTCTTACCTCGTGCTATCGCCCGATGAGCCATTTGATGTTCACGCTCCGAGATATAACAATAATACAGCGCCCATCCTTTGAACGGTGGTGAAACACTAGACTTTATAGTCGTGGTCTTTTCTACCTGTATGGATAAAAAATCACTCACTTCGATTGCGTCCTTACCCCGTAACTGCAATTTTTTTTGTTGTGTTTCGGTGGCTTTGATAATTTGCCAATTTTTTGAAAGCTTAATGTATATTTCTTTTCCCTTCGTATTAATAACAAGTTCATAGTAAACTTG
>NZ_JAGJEF010000105.1:0-11894 GCF_018100875.1 Pseudoalteromonas sp. MMG012 | reverse complement strand
CTTTATTGGACTATAAATACATAAGTTACCATAAACCGACATAAATATAACGCCAACAAATTATAATAATTCAAATCTCTTTTTATAAACTCTTTTATATGCAATAAAGTAAACGCTAGGTCATTGTAAATGATGGACAGCAAGCATGAGATTAAATCTAAAAAAGAAAAACATGAAAAATCTATCGATGGATAAGAGCATAGACAAAGCGCAAACTCCCGAAGTTGCTGGTGCCCTTTAGAGGCCGTCAATCCAATAAATGCCACCAAAGCTGGGAATGCAAATCTGATTACGATGGTTGTACAACGGTGACTTGCTTCTAACTAAGGTTGATGGTGATCCACTTTAAGACATAACAGCACTGCGTAAAACATCACTGATCATTAAAAGTGAACAAGTATTCAAGCCGGAACAAATTTATAACGCGACTGGTGTTAAACCGCTTGTCCTAGCAAGCAACATCACACATTAAGCAAAACTGAAATAGAACCGCTTAGGTCCTATAACTAAGCGAATTAATCATTAGGGTTGGGGGTTATTTTTCACCTAACCCTAATGATTAACCAACTGTATAACTTAAACTTATGGCCTGCATATTTAAAACTTTAGTCTAACGAGTCCCTTCATCAGCACACGCGTTTTCCCGATTTTTATTAACATTGATTCTCCCGTATTCGCCATCGGTGTTCAACGCTAAATTCACGCCATCACGCACTATATCAAGACTTCACGTCAATGAGTCATTCGCATAGTCTATAATTCAACGCTAACAAGCATGGTCTTTGACTTGATTGATAAATCATCAAACCGAGCTGTAACTGATAAGCAAATCCGTCGCTATTACAGTACAGCTCAATTAAATGATTACTCGGCGAGGCAAATCAGGTAAAATAAGCCGGTTTTATATATGAGCATTGTATAGCAAAAGAGGTTTCTATGAGTTTGTACACAGAATACATGGATGAAATCCAAAACCGTAAGCAAGAACTTGGGTTGAATCCAAAGCCAATCGATAGCGAAGCGTTACTATCAGAGATTATTGGCCAAATAAAAGATACGGGTCATGCGCACCGCGCAGACTCATTAAATTTCTTTATCTACAACACACTACCAGGAACCACCAGCGCAGCCGGTGTAAAAGCAAAATTCCTAAAAGAAATCATTCTTGGTGAGTCTGTTGTTGAAGAAATTACGTCTACTTTCGCTTTTGAATTACTATCTCACATGAAAGGTGGTCCTTCTATTGAAGTATTGCTTGATCTAGCGCTAAGTGATAACACTGACGTATCTGCTCCAGCAGCCGATGTGTTAAAAACACAAGTATTCCTTTACGAAGCTGATACTGAACGTCTAGAAGTTGCATTCAAAGCGGGCAATGCAATTGCAAAAGACATTCTAGAAAGTTACGCACAAGCAGAGTTTTTCACTAAGCTACCTGAAATTGAAGAAAAAATTGACGTTGTTACTTATATTGCTGGTGAAGGCGATATCTCAACTGACTTACTTTCTCCAGGTAACCAAGCGCACTCTCGTGCAGATCGTGAATTACACGGTAAATGCATGATCACACCTGAAGCACAACAAGAAATTGTAGAGCTACAGAAAAAGCACCCTAACGCAAAAGTTATGCTTATTGCTGAAAAAGGTACTATGGGTGTGGGTTCGTCACGTATGTCTGGCGTTAATAACGTGGCTCTTTGGGCTGGTAAACAAGCAAGTCCATATGTCCCATTCATTAACATTGCACCAGTGGTTGCAGGTACCAATGGTATTTCACCTATTTTCTTAACGACGGTTGGCGTAACTGGCGGTATTGGTCTTGACCTTCAAAACTGGGTTAAGAAAACAGATGAAAATGGTAACAATGTTACCGACGCAAATGGCGACCCAGTGCTTGAGGAAGCTTACTCGGTTGCAACGGGTACTGTATTAACAATCGACACCAAAGAGAAAAAGCTTTACAACGGTGACAAAGAGCTTGTTGATGTGTCTTCTGCGTTCACACCTCAAAAAGTTGAGTTCATGAAAGCAGGTGGTTCTTATGCGGTTGTATTCGGTAAGAAGCTACAAACTTTTGCAGCTGAAACATTAGGTGTTGAAGCACCTGCTGTATATGCAGCGTCAAAAGAGATTTCTCATGAGAACCAAGGCCTAACTGCAGTTGAAAAAATCTTTAACAACAACTCAGTTGGTGTAGCATCAGAAACTGCACTACACGCAGGGTCAGATGTGCGCGTTAAAGTAAACATTGTAGGCTCGCAAGATACAACTGGCCCAATGACATCACAAGAACTTGAAGCTATGGCTGCATCTGTAATATCACCAATTGTTGATGGTGCATATCAGTCAGGTTGTCACACGGCTTCAGTTTGGGATAGTAAAGCACAAGCTAACATTCCAAAACTAATGGCGTTCATGAACAAGTTCGGTTTAATCACAGCACGTGACCCGAAAGGCGTTTACCATTCAATGACTGACGTTATTCACAAAGTACTGAATGACATTACCATTGATGACCGCGCGATTATTATCGGTGGTGACTCGCATACTCGTATGTCTAAAGGTGTCGCATTTGGTGCTGATTCTGGTACTGTTGCTTTAGCATTGGCTACAGGTGAAGCGGCAATGCCTATTCCTGAGTCGGTAAAAGTGACTTTTAAAGGCCGCATGAAAGGCCACATGGACTTCCGTGATGTAGTACATTCAACTCAAGCGCAAATGCTTAAGCAATTTAGCGGTGAGAACGTTTTCCAAGGCCGTGTTATTGAAGTACACATTGGTACTCTCATGGCCGACCAAGCGTTTACTTTTACTGACTGGACTGCAGAGATGAAAGCGAAAGCGTCAATCTGTATTTCAAATGATGAAACGTTAATCAAATCTATCGAGCTTGCGAAGAGCCGTATTCAGATCATGATCAACAAAGGTATGGAAAACGACGCTAAAACACTTCAAGGTCTTATCGATTTAGCTGACAAGCGAATTGAAGAGATCAACTCTGGTACTAACCCTGCCCTAGCACCTGATGACGCAGCGAAATATTATGCCGAAGTTGTTGTTGATTTAGACCAAATCAACGAACCAATGATTGCTGACCCTGACGTAAATAACGAAGATGTATCTAAGCGTTACACGCACGATGTGATCCGCCCTGTATCATTCTACAACGACAAGCCAGTTGACTTAGGATTTGTTGGGTCTTGTATGGTACACAAAGGCGATATGAAGATCATCGCGCAAATGCTAAGAAATCTAGAAGCTAAAAATGGAACAATTACATTCAATGCGCCATTAGTTGTTGCGCCACCAACGTATAACATTGTTGATGAGCTTAAAGCAGAAGGCGACTGGGATATTCTTGCTAAATACGCTGGTTTTGAGTTCGACGATGAGAAGCCTAAAACTGCCGCACGTACTAAATATGAAAACATCATGTATTTAGAACGCCCTGGTTGTAACCTATGCATGGGTAACCAAGAAAAGGCAGAACCGGGTGATACGGTTATAGCTACCTCTACACGTCTTTTCCAAGGTCGTGTTGTTGCGGATACGTCAGATAAAAAAGGTGAATCGCTACTTGGTTCGACACCGCTAGTTGTACTTTCAACTGTTTTGGGTCGTTTCCCGACTATTGAAGAGTACACAGCTGCAGTTGATGGTATCGACCTAACCGCATTTACGCCGTTAGAAGAAGAGCTAACAACAAAATTCAGTGCTGAAAAAGCAGTACCTGTAAAGGTTGTTGACGCTAACTAATAGCCGCTGAATTAAAAGCGTACCAGATTACGTTTTTATAAGGCGTTTAAAAGGCTTATGTTGTTACTGATATTTATATCATAACCTATTAAGCCTTTTTTATTTACGCTGAGTAATGCAGAGCCCGCTGCTTATCACTATCTTTATTAGCTCCATTAAATATCACATACATAACTCCATCGGCTGATAGACAAGCCCTGATGACTCTTGTATTTTACCAACGCAGTTAAATCCATACTTTTGATACGCACCAAACGACGTCAATGACGCACTGACCGTTAAAATATCCGCATTCACATGTGCCAGTACCGCATTTAACAAAGCCCGACCTACCCCGTTATTTTGAAATTCAGGATCAACAAAAAGCATCGCAACATGGCCCCCTGCTTTGAGTTCTATCATGCCAATCAAGTTCTCATTTTCCTCAACAACTAAGAGCACATTGTCTTGCTGCATTCTTTGCAAAACGCACTTTGTTTTATAATATCCGTAAAAGTTTGTACCCCGTCATTTTGCAAACTGCTGGCGATTGATTTTTTAAATGACCGCATGCATATAGCACTGACACTTTCTAAATCTTGTTCATGTACGTCCCTTATATGCACCTTATTCATTCTCCACACTGTATAAACTTATTTCGTTCCGCAATCTCTAGGTAATATCACTGAGATGCAAACATGCCTTTACCTCTTTTATCTACTATACAAAACTATAACACTGACTAAATAACAATAAGTTCCGAACTTTTTATTTCAATACGCTAACACATCTATTGCCATAATATAACGTCGTAACGTCAAGGTAATAGAGCATGTAAATCACACTATTTCAGGAAAAGCCAAACCTTCTGCTCGACGGATGATGGCTGTAATGCTCTCTAGTTGTTAGCCCGTAAACATAATGACCAGTTCCTAGAACAGCACACGCCTTAATTGTGCATATTTTATTTCAGCATGAGAGAAAAACATCTTTGCCTGGCATTGTTTATACATAACCCCAGTGTTAGTTAACATATTTATCACCTTTTAAAAGTGGAATATTTAATTCCTTACAGTTTTTTCTCATTAATATTTTTTATCTTTAGTCATGATAACTCACCAAGACATGTTTAATTTTTATACATCTAACTAAACAAAAGTCACATTTACAAAATAATATATGCAATTTTTTCAATAAGTTAAATGACATGCCAATACCAAATGTATGCCCTCAACCAAAATCGAGATACTCATAGACGTTCCTATCAAAACAATTAGAAACAATAAAGGCATAAAGATAGAAGAAAGTGTTCTAGGCAAATGGATTGATAAATATACTGTATACAATATATTTAAACTGGTAATTTATACACCAAGAAAATTACAAATAAATTACGTTAGCTTCACAGAAAACATATAACATGAATGAGTTACAACATGATAAAGGAGAACACGATGAAATTCGCTTCATCACATTGGACCAAGCTGTTGCTTGGTCCGGCAATACTGCTTTCACAACATGCATTAGGCGCTACATTGCCAGATGTATGCGCCACACAAGGCCCGTCTACCTCTATAACAGACGGTACCCCTATTTGTGTAAGTGACAGTGGTACTGCCTATCTAAGGTTAGGAGATGCCAATAGCCATAACAGTGTCGCAATTAGCACAGGACATGGTGGCGGAGATCTGAGTTTATATGTGGATCAAGGTCGTTGGCCAAGTACCGGATCAAATAGCAATGCTTATAAGTCAATTACTTCAGGGACTAATGGCGAGTGCGTGGTCATTAGTAACCCAAGTCAATACTGGCTGATGATCGCAGTAACAGGTACTCGCGATAAATCATCTCTTGCTGTTGATTTTGGTGCAACGTCTTGTCGAGATATAAATGGTGGTGGAGATAACCCTGGAGATGGAAATACTGGGAGTATCGTTGCACCTAGCAATCTAACGGGTACAACGACCGAATCGAGTGCTACCGTCTCTTGGAGTGACAACTCTAACAACGAAGATAACTTTATTATTCAACGTTCATCAGCTGGTGTATCTTGGCATACCGTAGCGACTGTTAACGCGAATGAAACCAGCTTTACAGATACAGGTTTGGTCCAAGATAAAGTCTATTACTATGTCATGTATGCCAAAAATACGACAAATACATCTGGTTGGAGTGCGATATTAACGACTAAAACCAAAAAGTCAGGGTCAACTACCCCACCAGGTGACGGTGGCGATTTAGCCAATATCTGTGCAACCAGTGATCCTACGACTGAAACAGCACTCACAGATGGTGTACCTGTGTGTGTACCCGCAGCTTCACAAGGCACAGGTTTTGCTATTTCAACGTTTAACCAAAATGTAACGAGTATCGCAATTAGTTCATCTTACGGCCAAGGTAACTTAACATTGGCTGGCAGAACCGACGGTGAGTGGCCAAAATCTGGTGACGATAGTATCCGTTCATCTAAAGTCGGCAACACTGAATGTGTGGTATTAACTAACCCTCGTAACGGTTGGAACAATATTCGTTTAGAAGGTTTATTTAAAGGCGCAAGTGTTGTTGCAGACTTTAACAAAACCAGCTGTCGAGTAACTCCTGGCGCGGATGATCCCGGCAATGATGGATATGATCATAATAGTGTGCATGTATTGGTTTATCCATTTAGGTTCCCTGATCAAGATTTAGCGTTCACCACAGATCAAATCAATGCTGAAATGCAGAAGACCAAAGATTACTTCACCGAGCAATCGTATGGGAAGTTCAACTTTACTTGGGAAATTAAGCCAAAAATTACCATGCCACAGAGTCATAATTATTATAATAATGACAAAGACTTGTGGGGCCCAGCCTATAGAGAGCAACTCGTCAATGCCGGAGTAGATCCAAACTTTCCGGGCGAAGCGACGATTATAATGGTGACTGCACCGCCTGTAGGCACAGACGCAACTTATTTCATTAACTCTCAAGCAGGTCCACCGCTTATGGAAATTTACACTTATGCGGCAGGCACAATTGCACATGAAGCTGGGCACGCTTTAGGGTTACATCACTCAATGTCAATTGAAGGTGGTAATAGCATGCTTAATGGCAATTCAAATGATGTTGTCACCAACTATGGTAATGTGTTTGGCTTAATGGGCATGGGGGCTCACTCGTTAGAAGAAATGAATCTAATGTATAAAGGTTACTTTAATAACTGGATTTCTGACACCGACGTGCCCACTATAACAACATCTGGTAAATACCGTATTTACACATATAATCATGGCACATCATCAGGGCACAATGCACCGGGTGTTATTGGTCTTAAAATACCATCAGGTGATAAAACGTTTTGGGTTGAATATTTAACACGCCAAAAAGCTGAAGCAAATACATCACCGGATCTACAATTACGTACACCACTTTTACAAAATGGTATTGTGATCAACCTGCAAAATTATATGGATAACAATGCAGCACCTTGGTACAACCATAACTCATTATTATTGGACTCTACCCCAAACTCTCGCAGTTCAAATTGGCCGTTAGAAGACTTTAATGATGCCCCTTTGCAGAAAAATAATACCTTCACTGACCCTTGGGGTAAGTTTAGTATTTACCCTGTAGAAACAGGTGGCACTCTAGGTACGGCAAATGCTTGGATTGATGTACAAGTGACGTTTTTCTAAGCATTATTAGAAAGTCATATTGAAAAGTAATATGAAAAAATAAAGCACCGCTAGATTTAATGCGGTGCTTTTTTATCTGGCCTTTATAAAATAGTGAACAACCATACTTTTATACTTCAACTACCTATGTTATTCGCCAGCCAAGGTTGCTCAGTTATACCGCGTCTTTTTTTACGCTTTTAAAACGTAGCAGTAAGGGCTTAAAGCAATAGTGAGACAGTACCGACACGGTTGAAAATAAAACTACGCCAATAAACGGGATCACAGGCCCAGTAAAAAATGCCGCGCCCATAACATAGCCTAGGATACACTCAACTTTGTGTAACGGTATAAACAGTGCCGTGATCATCAGGCCCATCAGCATATAAACAGCAATATTTTGTAAACCAAAACTGAACGCGAGCGATGCCAATAAGCTCACCAACAACATTCCCATAAAGCCAATCAGTATATTACGATAGAAGTCGCTTAAGCTCAGCGCTTCATGCGCGCGCGTTAATAGCCTTTTCTTAATACGTATAAAAGCGATGAACACCAAAGACGGTAATATAATTAACCCCCACCAATTGGATATACCCGGCAAGTCTGAGCGCATCAAAATGTGATGTGTGACAATTCCTCCATTAAAATATTCCCATGACAAGTGACAGATTTGAAAAATCACGACGATGATGAGTAAGCTATTTCGAATTATTTCTAATTGCCTGTCTTTCATACCAGCTAATTCCTATTACCAAGTTAATGTAGTTATCATTAATAGATATTCTGCAATAAATAAACCAACTAAAAACGAATAAATTTCAACAACTTAAAAAATCAAAAAAGCATCACTTAACCAATTAACTCAAATAGTAGTGTTTATCACTAAACAATCACAAATTTTCCTATGTACAATAACAGCCATTATATGAGTGGGAAGATAATAAATTTATGCATTCTCACTTGCTGTGGTTGCAGCCCCATTATGGTCTGTTGTCGGTGCAGTAGCTGTAGACCTTTTGTGGTCAATACCAACGAAGCTTCATTTGGATGATACACAGACCCTGAAGGGTAATCTTTTTTCGCACATGCTGACATTTCGATGTGCGCGCCTAAAATAGCTGAAACAGGATTCATCTCACTGAATGCCACCAGCCTTGCTATGCTGCTTTTAAATGTTAACCAATCACGAATATATAGCCTACCTGGATAAAAGGTATCGCCAGTCAAAAGCCACTGTGTTTGATCATCATATAAACTAATGGCCTCTCGTTGATGCCCTGGAGTGGGAACAATCGAAATTTTTCTCCCACCTAACTCAAGCACACTAACCGAATTGGGCCAGTCGCTCAGCTGCAACGATTTTTGTAATACGGTTAGTTGATGTGGAGGCACAACTGATACGCCTTCCACCCCATAAAACCGTGAGTCAGCTGCTATATGGTCGTTATGACTATGCGAGTGTAATACATGTAACGCATAATCTTTTGGTTGACGTTTTATGCGTATTAAATGTTGTTGAATAATCATTTGCACTGTGCGCGCAAGCGGGAATAGTTTGGCACTTGTTGTGGCCCCGGTATCAAGTAATAGTGCTTTTTGATCACCTAATAATAAATAACCTCAGCTCTGGATAAGCGAATTTGCCCAATAAAGCTATTTTTCTCATTCTCGGCGTTGCTTTCATTTGTAATAGCCCGCTATTACTGCATAAAAGCGCCTTGATATTGAACAAAATATCATCATTGAATTGTACGTAAGTTTGTTTTCAAAACATTTTCTATTCCAAAACCCTTATCCAAACCTGAGGTTAAATAGATAAAAGGCGCTTCATAATGCACGCATTTACTCTGCCGAATGATGTAGGTAGTCAGATTAAACTCAAGCACTTCCATACTAGGGCGCGTATCCAGTTCACACTCTTTACTCCCCGCAAACCACTGCTTTTGAGAAAGGTTTGGAGTTGCTTTCCCATATGCAACAGTACAACTGATTACATAAAGTACACATGCTACTAAAAAACGAATCACGCCATTCATAAGGTAAAATCCTGTGTTTCCAAATAGCGTATATTTATAATACCGCACTGTTCCAACGCGTTTGAGATAGCAACGTGGCTCAATATCTTGGGTTTATTGCATTGGTACAATGTTTGTTTATGCTCTTTATCATTTTGCATAACAGCAATGGCATCGAACGACGGCGGCTGCTGTATTTTATGGACGACAAGATCGGTATGGTTGTTTAATTTAACTTTATAAAAAACCTGATTTTGTGATTGATAATTACGCGTTATCGGTTCAACTAAAATGGCTTTATGAAAATCAATGTTCGTTTTGTCAAAGTGTATTCCGCCTCTCTCAAAATGACCTGTATAAAAGTCAGCGCCAATTGTGAACACCTCTCTGGTGACCAACCTATTCAAATCGAACTTACTCGGTAATAGCGTAACCATGCCTTGGCGTAATTCAGCTAATACCTGCCGCTCGTTTGGTACAATGATTTGGTAAATTATCTGGTAATCGTGCGGCGTCGAATAAAGGGGTAAATGGCTGGCGTATATATTTTCTTGGTCATCAGTAAACAGTACCATACCATGAGCGCCATAGCGCTGATGCATTTGATGTGACTGGGACTCTGCGAACACTTGAGGTGATACGCCGATGAGTAGCACGCATATAAGTAGCACACAGCGCGTACAATAGGTAAATAGTAGAAAAAGCAACATAGCCATCTCTTGATGAAAAATTTTAGCTACTTTACACTGTCATTCATTGAAGTTTCATCGATTAAATATCATTAATCATTTACTTTTTGGAATCAATATGAACGTTGAAGACCTGCGAAAATTGGCGCATGTAGCGCAAACTCAAAACCTTCATACATCAGCCGAAGCGTTTAATATTTGAATTTACGCTGTATGCTAATGAACTTATCAATCAATATGATCAAATGCTCAGTGAATTCATAAGTACACAAGCCAAACATTCACTCAATATTGCAGGCCCATCCGTGTTACTTGATCACGTGCTTGATAAACTCCTCCCTCACATCAGCACTGCGCAATTTGAAGTAAACTTACAAGCTGTTTTTGAAGGCGATGCCATTAATAAACTTAAAAGCGGCGCCGCTCATCTAGCCATCGTAACCGATGACGCTTTGCCTGATTGGCAATCAGCAGGATTTCATGCCCTCCCTCTAGGGGTTACCACATTTGAACTGGTTGCCGCCACCGACCACCCCATTCATCAAATTAAAACGCCAACACTTGCAGATATAAATAATACATTTTTTGCTTGCCCGAGCAGCTCGTCATTTTGCGGCATTGTGCGTGGTGTTGGCTCTGATGGATGGCCAGATCATATCCACCCCCGCAATATTGCTTTTCGCTGTGATAACTTCGCTTCACTGCTTAGTGTAATTAAAAAGCACCCTGCGTTGGCTTATCTGCCTGATATTGCTATTGATGAGCAGCTTAACGTTATCAAACTTAGTGATTTTGCTGCACGAAATCAGGAGCGTATTAACCTCGTTTATAAACCAAGCTTCTCGACTGGTTGGTTGAACCAGCTAATTGACCGTATTAGCGCGAGTCATACTCAAACGCCCAGCTTAAATAAAAGCTTATAAAAAGTATTTATTCAATACACCTATTTAAGGCTGCATGCATTAGCTTAAAAATCCAGAGTATATAAACTCCCCTGTTAAGCGGCTATAGAATTGCCGTTATATTTACTATGTAACCAATGCCAATTGATGTTTCCAATATTACGATAAGCCAAGAACTAGCTTCAAAAGTTCGGAAATCAAAAAGCCAAACAGAGCGCCAATTACCCAACTTTTCCATTGCCCTTTATAGCTAGAGGCTCTTTTAATATCTGTTTGCAGGTTTTCAATAATCCTCGATTGAAAGGCAATGTCACCTGCCAATGAGTTAATCAATTTTGAGTCTATTCCTAATCCAATTTTTGTTAATATCTGTGATTCAGACATTAATCGAGGTGTGTTGTTTTTTAGCTCATACACAGCACCCTGAACACTCGCCAGTTTGATTGATGGCTTAACTGTAATAATTCCAAGTGTGTATATCATTCTGATGTTAGGAATGAACTCTAACCTTACATCTACCCCGTTGCATAGTGATTTTGCTTGAGCAAAAATAGAACTAAACGACTTTGGTTCTACCCCAATAATTTCTGTGCGCCCATTACCTAATACCAAGTGCCTTCCATTGCTATTGGAAGACGCCACAATATATTCAGCAAGCGAATCAACATCTACATCAACCAAAGAAATACAATTATTAGATTGGTCAATATTTATTAAAATATCGCCACTTTTTAAATGTTCTAGCGTTTCCATCTTATTCCTATATCAAGTTTTAGTATTTCTTTCCTTTGAAAAAGCGCTATCAGCAGTCTTCAACTGACGAATCCTAATCTTCTCTAACTTTCTACAAAATAAGAGAAATCTCTTCTTCATCTTTTTCTGAATCTACTCAACACG
>NZ_JAGJEF010000104.1:0-12031 GCF_018100875.1 Pseudoalteromonas sp. MMG012 | reverse complement strand
CCTTTTGTATTTAAAAATATAGTTGAGCTAAAATTTACCAACCACTTTTACTTTATCTGTCACTTTAGCGCTATCTATATAGCCAATACCTTCTGGATTATTCATAACAAAATCAATGACGGCTTGGTCATTACTTAATGGGTTTGGTGGCGTGCCTTTGCCCGTAAAAATCAACTTAGACCAATAAGCCTTAAACTGACTATTCGACTTGCCAACCACATTTTGCGTAAATGCTTTTGCAACAGATGTGCCTGTTTGAGCTACAGCTTTCACTTTAGTCCCATCAGCATAAGATTTCGATTTTCCTAAATATATTTTTGATATCGCACTTTTATCTAAACTATTGCCATTACTGGCGTTCACGATTACAGCAACCTCAGCATTGACATAAAAGGCACTCATAAATAAACATAAAGCAATTTGGCTTTTCATTGTTCACTCCTTAAAATACTAAATCTATCGCCACTGCCAACACGTCTATATCTTGATCAGTGATATCATCATTATAACGGCTTAAATCAACTTTAAGCGCAGCTGAAGGGTGAAAATCATAGCGAGCACCTACGCTCACAGTACTGCTCTCCTGCTTAGCTCCCAACAAAACTTGGTTAGTGACATCTCGTAATAATGGTGAATTTGCATTCGTTGGATCTAGTGACACGGGAATAACTGTTCCATTCGGCCCAGAAATGGAAGCCGGTACTGTATTTAACCGATTAGAAT
Source organism: Pseudoalteromonas sp. MMG012 (assembly GCF_018100875.1). Lineage (NCBI taxonomy): Bacteria > Pseudomonadati > Pseudomonadota > Gammaproteobacteria > Alteromonadales > Pseudoalteromonadaceae > Pseudoalteromonas > Pseudoalteromonas sp. MMG012. Next base: position 11,308 of record NZ_JAGJEF010000104.1, on the reverse strand, counting down.
CATGCTCATCATCGTTATTTTCGTAAGTTAAATGCACGGTCCAGTCATCTATTCGATACCCAACGGATGCATAATACTGTGTTTGATCTGGCAATAAGCTATTCTCAACTTCTATTTCGGTATACTCTGCATCAAACAGAAAATTATCGTAATCGATAGAAAACCCTAAACCAAAAAACGCGCCATCATCTTCACTGATTAGCAAACTATTTGCTTGATTATTCAAGCCATATCCATTTAGAGCCGCGGTTAAGCCGACAACACTAGAGGCACTGATTGTCGTTTCAGCAACGATGTAAGCAGCTCTTGCACTAAACCAGTCATAGGATATAGTCCAATTTATACCCGCTAAGTCATTCAACTCAACTTGTTCTGGAGTCGCCCCCGCTGCAGAGGGGACCCTACCCGAGAATGAACCGTATATAAGCTGAGTTGTCGAGTCCCAATCGCCCAATGTGGTCGAGTGTAATAGGTTTAAACCTTCATATGTTGAAAAAGCAAAGTTATAAACAGATTGAGGAGGCCTCACCCAGCGATAAGCATATCCAACATCTAGAAAATCGGAATAGCGATAGAATGGGATACGCATTTTTCCACCACTCACTTTTAAGTCATCATTGATTTGATAACTCACATAAGCCCATTCAAATTCGGCGTCAAAATCTTCGTTACCTCGAGCGACAATTTGTGCTGTGGCACTCAGTCTATCTTGTAAGTCAGACGACAGTTGTAATGCAAACATACTCTCATTTTTATAAGAAATATCATCGTCATAACCATACAACCTCGTATCGTCATCTAACGTTTGACCAGCAACAATGGATGCAAAACCATTAATCCTAATTTCAGCTTGTACATTTAGACTAATACAAGCCAAACTAACAACAGCAGCGAGTAGTCGTTTCTTCATAGCATCATTCCATATTTAATAAATTTTACGTTGATTGCAATGTGAGTATAGACGCTAGAATCCACTTTATTGATTTATTTGCTGGTTGTAAAAAACCGAACTGAAGAATATAAGCATATGATTAATAACTTAAATAGGTACTTAACTTAACAGTCACTGAGTACGGATGCCGATGCTCACTCCTTATTCGCAAGAGCCCAAGCGTGAGAGGCAATGATTATTCACGCAATAAAAAGGCCACTGAAATGTGGCCTTAATGTAAACAAAATACTCGCCTCAATTTAAGATAAATTCCTCAATAATCCTTGCGTATTTTGCCGCATTGTATTTGCCACCATAAAGTATCCGATTGTCGCAACAAACGCGGCGCCACTGATTGGCCCTAAAAGCCATATATACCAATGTAACCGCCCAGCAACGTCAAAAAGCTGCTGCTGAATAAGCAATAACGCCACATCACTCACAAGGGCAGCAACAAATCCAGCAATAGCCCCCAGCAATACAAATTCATACAGTGTAGCCAGCTTAATTAAGCGCCCTCTAGCCCCTAAGGTTCTTAGAATCACCACTTCTTGCATACGTTCAGCTAAACTGGCCTGGACTTGAGAGATCAAGACCAGTGCGCCACTGACTAATACAATCGACAATACAAACCCTATCGCAAGCGACACCTGCGCGATGATTGATTGTGCTTGCTCCAAGCGACTCTTAATATCTATCATACTCATCGTTGGATGGCGCTGCAGCAATTGACTCACACCTTTATTATGCTGTGCTTCCAATTTAGCGGCACTGAAATAAGTTACCGGCGTTTTACCTGCCATATTTGGGCTTAATATCATGACAAAGTTAGGCTTCAACGTGCCCCAATCGACACTTCTAAAACTGGTCACTTTCGCATCAAAACGCCGTTCATTAGCCAAAAATGAGATCGTATCACCCAGTTCTAGATCGAGTACTTCTTTCCAGCCTTCAAATACCGACACTTCAATGTCATCACCATTACTAAACCACTCACCTTCAATCACTTCATTGCCTTCAGGGATTTCTGACAGCCATGTTAAATTTGGTTCTCGGCTAACACCCTCTCGAGCATCTTCATCACGCTCTTCTCCCTCTTGCTTTGACACTCGACGTGCAAGCTCTTCGCCATTAATGGCATTAACCCGTGCATTAAATACGGGGTAAAATGCTTCATGGGTTATATTGTTATTATTGAAAAAAGTGGTAATTGGTTCAATATCCTGCTCAGCAATATTGATGAAAAAAGCGTTTGGTGCGTCAGCTGGCACTTGCATTTCCCAATCTGAAATCATGTCATTTTTTAGAACGACTAAAAATAACATCAGCTTAATCGCCAAAGCGAAACTAATGAGCTGCACCGCATTGGCATTCGCCCGCTTTTGTAAGGTTGCAATTGCCAGTGACCAACTTGACCCAGGGCTTAAACCTAACTTTCTCCCAAATGAGAAAAGCGCCCTAGAAATACCAAATAATACTCCAATTACCAATAAGCTAGATCCAAACAAAATAAGTGTAATTACTATTTCACCGCTGAATAGCCACATTAATAAAAAAATAGTGAACAAAGATGATGCCATATGAATACGGCTTATCGCTAAGCGGTCACCTAAATTTCGGCGCAAGACCCTCAGAGGTGGAATATCAAACAAATCAAGCAAAGGTTTTAATGAAAACATTAAAGCGCAAGTCATACCTATAAATGCTGACAATAACCATGGCTTTATGCCTGCACTAGGTAACTCCGCCCCCATAAACTGTGCTAGGTAATTTGCACCGAAGTACTGCAATACAAAGCCGATGCTCAACCCGATAATAATTGAAACACTCGTCACTAATGCGAGATGCGTTAAAAATATTTTGCGTATTACAACTCGGCTTCCTCCGAGTGTTTTCATCATTGCCACAGGGTCATATTGCCTTTCACAATACCGTTTTGCAGAGACAGCCATTGCCACTGCTGCAAGCATAATACCGAACAAGCCAGCCAGTAATAAAAATCGCTCCGCACGCGCCAAGTTTTCACCTAATGGTGATTGGCGATCTTTAACCCCTTCCCAATTTTGATTTTCTTTCAATTGTGGCTTTAGCCATAAATAATAGTCAGACAACTGTGCGTCAGTACCTGCAAACAACAAACGGTGAAATACCCTACTACCAACTTGAACGGCTTTTGTACTGCCAATGTCGGCATAGTTTAACAATACGCGTTTATTACCAGCGAGTGAAAAAAACGGCGCATCAGGTTCACTGACCAACACTTTGCTAATGGTAAATTGACCAGCTCCAAGCTCAACTGTGTCACCAACATTCACGTTCAAGGTATAAAATAACCCTTCACTGAGCCAAATATTACCACTTTTAGGCCCGCCACGAATTTCATAACCCACACTCTCTAATGTGTCTTTTATTTCCACCATGCCTCGTAATGGATACTGCTCAGTGACCGCTTTCACTGACCCCAAAACTAGCTCATCATTTGCAAATAGCATTGAGTCAAAAAACAACAGTGATGCCGTTTCTAACCCTTGCTGGTTGGCTTCATTAATATAATTGTCAGTAAAAGCATGATTACTAGATAGTCTGCGATCTGCTGCAATGAAGTCACTGGTTTTTTTCTCAATATTTAAACCTATTCGTTCAGTGACTGACGACAAACTAAATACCGTTAAAACCGCCAAAGCAATTGCCGCAAATATAATCGTCAACTCACCGCGACGAAGCTCTCGAGCAAACAATTTAAATGCTAATTTAACCCACATTAACCGCTCCTCCTTCACTGATCTGCTCTAACTTGCCTCCTTCAATATGAATCACACGTTGGCAACTCTGCGCAAGGTGTTCATCATGCGTCACTAAAATTAATGTGGTTCCATTTTGTTTATTCAAATCAAACAATAGTTTTTCAATTAGCTGGCCATTTTTGCTATCTAAATTTGCAGAGGGTTCATCCGCAAATAAAATCTTCGGTTCACCAATAAAAGCGCGAGCTATGGCCACCCTTTGTTGCTCTCCTCCCGAAAGTTGAGAGGGGTAATGTGCCAATCGATGAGACAACCCTACCTTCTCAAGTAACGCAATCGCTTGCTCCTTGGCATTAACATCACCAGCGAGCTCTGCCGGAAGCATCACATTTTCTAATGCGGTAAGACTTTGCACCAACATAAACGATTGAAACACAAATCCTACCTTTTGCGCCCTAACTTGTGCCCGTGCTTCTTCATCTAATGTACTTAAAGCATCACCATCAAGGTGTATGTCACCGTCAGTCGCAATATCCAACCCAGCTAATAAACTCAGTAGCGTTGACTTACCTGAGCCTGACGCTCCTACAATAGCAACTGACTCCCCAGACTTGACAGAAAAATTAATTTCGCTAAGGATAGTAAGGTCCCCTTCGAGGGTACTCACTCGTTTGGTTAACCCAGCGACTTGAATTATATTTAATTGAGAAAGTACTGACATGACTCGTTTTTTCCTAAAGTTTACGGTGTTATTTATCTTAACGCTGCTTCCATTTACTAGCGTCGCAAAAGACAAAATAATGCTCATTGGTGACAGCTTAAGCGCAGGCTACGGCTTGAAACAAGCCCAAGCATGGGTTTATTTGTTACAAAATAAATACGCAGCAGAAAAAAAACCGATCGAAATAATCAATACGGCCATTAGTGGACAGACAACAGACAATGCCTTACTCAAAATTGACGCCTGGCTACAAACACATAAACCAAGTCACGTTTTAATTGAACTCGGTGGTAATGATGGGATTCGGGGCTTTCCAATTAAGGTACTAAAAAAGCATCTCACGCAATTAGTCGAAAAGAGTCATCAATCAGGTGCCAAAGTAGCGCTAATGGAGATTCAAATTCCGCCGAATTTGGGGCCGCGATATACCCGTATGTTTACCGAAAGCTATCAGTCTGTGGCAGAGCAAACAAATACATATTTAATGCCGTACTTTATGACTTCAATCGCTGTCGATAACTCTCTGATGCAAAATGATAATTTACATCCAAATGCCAAGGCACAGCCCATTATTCGTGATTTTATGTATACAGAGATAGATAAATGGCTAGCTAGTTCGAAGTAAAACTTTACAGGAAAGGCGAGAAATCGCAAAGATAAGAAGGTTTAGTAAACACAAAGCCCTTTCTTAATTAAAAAAGACAAGCACTTTGTGAATACTGAGCATACATGGCTTAATGCTTTGCAGTAAGCCATTTAATAAAACTTCGGGCATCACCAGTTGTGGCGAACCGAGTATTTTTCATTCCTGTTCTGTCCGCATAAATTACGGTACTTTTATTTACAGAAATAGATTGCACTGGATGTGCGATTTGGATCATAGATCCGTTATATTCATATGACATAGAAAACTCACAATAATTTGTATCCAGACTCTATACTGGATTAATTTAATATAAGCTTCACTACAGTTTTGACGATATTCCAACATGTAAACATGTTCAAGAGGACTTTACTTTAGCAACGAGATTTCGAGTCTTGCTTTTGGTCGCCGTACAATAATTCAGCTTTCGTTTTTTTAATGCTGGCTTACTGGATCAGGGTAAGAAAGGACATTACAATAATGATTATTAAAATCAAGAGGAGGAATATACCAAATAAAAATCAACTACACAATAAAAAAATTAATGGAATTCCAAATCCTTGTTTCCCCAAACTCAATGTTCACTATTTCCATAAGCTTAAAACATTACTGTGGGTGATTTATTTGTTTTCAAGAGCAATGTACAAAAAAAATACTTTTGCTAGAGATTTAATCTAAACTTGACCTGTCTCCTGCTCACAAACTGCGATAAAACTTTTCATTTACCTACGCATCAGGTAATTTCCCCTCTATGCATCGTAAGAATAAGGCTGAACTCATTGCACAAACCTAAAATAACAATTCAATATTGTGTGTTATGCCAGTGGCTACTTCGTAGCGGTTGGCTGGCTCAAGAGCTTCTTTCTACATTCTCTGATGACTTAGCTGAAGTATCATTGTCACCCGCGAGCAAAGGAACCTTTAAAATATATTACAATAACACACTGATTTGGTGCAGGGAGTTAGATCAAGGATTTCCTGAGGCGAAAATACTCAAGCGCCGTGTGCGTGATCAATTAGACCCATCAAGGTCTCTGGGGCACATAGATACGTAACAACCATAAAGTGCTTAAAAAACACCAGTATATCTGCCTTTAGTAGTAATTCAATGCACTTAATATGATTTATCTTCAGTTATATAAATAACTTTTAACGATTACATCCCGATTTTGTAATGAATATGTTATGCTTGCAAAAAAATAAAAACAGGTACGTCCCAATTGGGGTATGAAAAATATCATGAAATTCAGATTTAATGATTTTGAGTTTGATTGCGATACGCTCACGCTTTTTAATGCTGGTAAAAAGTTTTCCATTAAAGAGAAGCATGCGCAAATGCTCGCGATATTACTACTCGATACAGACAAAGTGCACAGTAAAGCCGAATTACTTAAAAAGGTGTGGCCAGAGAAAACCGTCTCTGATCAAATGGTATTTCAGAGTATTGGACACCTCAGAGCCCTGTTTGGGGATGACGCAGTAAAGACTTTCTCTCGCAAAGGCTATCAATGGCAATTACCATTAGAATCGGTAAATCAACAAGCAAACACTGACAAACCGAACCATACGCCTGAAGCAACATCTTCACATGTTACTAGTGAGCCTACATCAAACAACGCTGATAATTTACCTTGGTTCAAACGTGCATTAGGTAAAATACAACAAAAGTTCGGCTACTAGTTTTGTAGCCAAACATTTTAGCCTTTACAACACATGGTGACGCAACGTGCAAGCTTCATTGTTTATGTAAATCGTCCTATTAGAATAATACAAACCGGCTTATTGGAGCTTAACACCATCTTCTTGGCGTTCTAATACTATTTTTAGCGCACCATCCATTTTATTGATGAAATCATATTTAAATGGGTATTTTTTACTTTTTTCCCTTAAGTAACCAATATGTGCTGTACGCCGTAATATCACTTTGTCTTCAATAAACTGTTCTAGTCGAATACTCGGATCGGAATGCCTGATATTATTCAAACCGATGAGCGTAGATAACCTATCATTGATATAACAATCGATACGCTGTTTACGCATCTTCATTATATTTGAACGTATATTCCTATTTTCCCATACCTTGATCTTGCCACGCTTTTGCGCCTCCATTAGTGCCGCATCTAAAATCATAAAACCAGCGTTAAGCCCAACATTAATTGGCTCAGCTGAATCAGGTCGTGATAACACATTGACAAGGGTCTTACCTTGATTACAAAAAGCAACCACCGCTTCTTCTTGTAATGCGATGGAATAAGGCCAAATAAAAGGCCTTTTTTTCATATGAATATACGGGGGCATCAACGCAAATGCAGCCCCTTGCTCCAGCGCGGCAACACCCCGCTTCCAAGGCACAGGTTGTAACTCTATCTCGTATTCATCTTTTAGTAAACGTGCAGCTTGGCGCACTAAATCAACATAAATCCCATACAAGTCGCCATTACTTTCATAGGTATATGGAGGGTAACTATCATCCACTAAAATAGTTACTTTTTGCACTTTAGATTCTAATGTTGTTTGTGCGAATAGCGTTGAACTCACTAATACGGCCACACAATAAATCACTAAAAGTACTTTATATCCCATTATTCATACTGCCACTTTGTACTGAAATCATATCTAAAACCAACAGAAATCGAGTCAAATTCATTTTTATTATCAAACGATTTCGTTAGGTACTCCAAATGTAAGCGCAGCGAATCAACAGGTAGCCATTCTAACGTTAGATTGTATCCGTCAAAGCTCTGGTTATTTGGATCTAGGCTTATATGCCCATCATCAAAATCAAAAAAGCCTGCTTTAAGCTTATAATGTTTAGTAAGCTGATAAGCCATCGACATGTCAAAAGTATGCCCATCTCGGTTTCCCGTAAAGTAATCATACTCCTTCGCTTGATAAGCAAGCGCTGCATAAAAATCATCGGTGAACTGGTAAGCCAATGCCCCTGACCACAACGTGCTGTCTCCCAGTTTTTGCTCTTGCTCATAGGCAGTATTATGTTGATATGTTACAGCAGCATGAATGCCATTTTTATCGTAGCTCAAACCGATATTAATTAAGTCAGCTTGGTTATCCCCCTCCTTACCGTCAAATTGCCCCACGGCAATAAACGTAACAGGACCCGTTTCATAACGGTACGTCACCAGGTTATCGACGAAGAAAATACTTTCTGGGTCATAGGCAAAAGGGCTCGCACCATGGTTAAAAATATCCACATACTCAGCTATAAATAAGTACTGAGCGGGTCTTTGTTTGCCAATACCAAAACGCCCATAAGGCGTAGATAAAGCAGTATAAGCGCGTCTAGAGCGACCAAAGTTGCCTTCATTCGCCAAATCAATGCTCCATTCACCGTGCAATTCAGCACGCCAGCCGGGTTGAAACTCATGAACCGCCTTAATACCGGTATGAGATAACGCATCTCGCACATCTAAATTACTTTCATCTTGCTCATCAATTAACCCAAATGTTGGCCTTACCGTTGCGTATACTCGTACCTCTTTCTCACGTTTAGTCTCTACTTGTGTTGTCGAATGTAACGCCGATACCGCTCTCGTTTTGTCTTTTGCTTTTGGCCTTTTCACCGCTTGAATTGACTGAGAGTCAGAACTTTGTGCTATTAGGCGAGCTTTTAGTTCGGCAAGCTGTGCTTCAAGTGCTTGAATATCAGCCATTGTTACCTGTCTTTGTGCTGCATATGCAGGCATCGTTGCGCAACTGATCAATACACAAAACATCCCGATATTTGAGTAAGTTACATTTTCCATTTTGTTCACATTTAAGGGTTGCGAATAATCGAATTATAGTCAACACTTTGCATACATGAGTGTTTTTTAATCAGCGGTAGAAATTATAATGAAAATCCGTACTAAGTTTTCCGTCGCCTCAGCGCTCGTTATTCTGACTATCATTTGCGTTACAACATTATCGACATACTGGTTCGTCAATGACTCGATGAAAAATAAGACACGCGCATATGTGACGGATAATGCCGCCTTACTTTCCATCAGTATCGACAACTGGCTGGCATCCAAAGCACATCAAATAGAAGTTGTAAAAAGTCAGTTAGAGCAAGATTTTAGCCCAAATGAATTTCAACGAGTACTGGACACTCCGTACTTTCGTACCGCATTTTTACTCAGTTTTGGGACGCTAGAAACAGAGACCGGCTTACGCTCTAATGACCCAAATAGACGAAATCCTCCGAATGTGGATTTTAAACAACGACCTTGGTACCAGCTCGCGCGATCAAAACAAAGTACGGTTTTTACTAGCCCATATACCGACGCTGCCACAGGTGACTTGTTACTGTCTGTTGTGTCTCCGATAAACACCGCGAATGGCTTTGCCGGTGTTATTGGGGGAGATTTAAGCCTAGATACCATCGCTAAAACAGTGAACGCAGTGAACTTTGATAATACCGGATACGCCTTTCTCGTTGACCAAAGTGGGGTCATTATTTCTCACCAAGAAAGCGATTATAATGGTAAAAACGTCAATAGCTTGTACCCTGGTTTAAATACCAACCAATCTGATCAACTCATTGAAATAGCAACCAGAGATGGTCAAAAAATATTTTATTTACACCAGCTGAAAAATGAGTTTGGGACTGACTGGTACCTGGCAGTGCTCATGGACAAAGGCTTAGTTTATAGTACATTAACTGATATCACGGTGAACTCACTTGTGATCGCTATCCTGGCTATTTTGTTCGGATCTGTCATCATGAGAAGTTTAGCGATTAAGCTGCTTCAGCCACTACGAGATTTAGAGCAAACCATTACAACAATGGCCAGTGGTGGAGGGGATTTAACCAGACGATTAGAGATCATAAACAAAGATGAATGTGGAACGGTTGCTCGACAATTTAACCGCTTTTTGGAATCACTACAGCTGTTAGTAAAAAGCGTTAAAGAGCGCGCCGATCTTGTTGTTAATAGTAGTGATGAAGCCCGAGAGTTATCGACTCAGTCAACACAACGATTGGATCAGCAGGTAAGCTTAATTGAAAGCTTGGCAACTGCGATGCATCAAATGAGTACCACGTCGTCGGAAATTGCAAGTAGTGCACAGCAAGCTGCAACCTCTATCACTCAAGTGAATGAAAAAACCGAGCAAGGACAAGAGGTATTCAGTTTGGCTCGCTCCCATATCACGGATTTATCTGACGAAATATCTAAGTCACATGAATTAAGCACGCAATTAGCCGAGTATAGTAAAAGCATTGAGAACATTTTATCAGTGATAAATGGCATTGCCGAACAAACTAACTTACTTGCCCTTAATGCAGCAATAGAAGCGGCACGCGCAGGTGAACAAGGGCGAGGGTTTGCAGTCGTGGCTGATGAGGTTCGCTCGCTTGCGTCTAAAACACAAGAGTCAACCACTGAAATAAAATCCATGATTGGTCAAATACAGGTTTCTTCAAACCAAGTACAAAGCGCAATGGGCTCAAGTCGAGAGAAAACACAGTCGTGCGTCGAACAAACAGAGCAAGCCACCGTCATGCTCAGCGACATTTCTGAATCTGTTAAAGAGATTATGGATCGCAATATTCAAATTGCCACTGCGATAGAAGAACAAAGTGTCGTTATTGAAGAGATCAATAAGAATACCAGTTATATCAGTGACATTAGTGTAGAAGTCGGAAGCTTTGCTGATAAGCAATTTACGGCGAGTGGGAAATTAGCAGGCCATGCGCACGAACAAGAATCACTGCTTTCTAAGTTCACATTGTAAGCGCTGTACAATCAACAATCGCAAAAAATTAGCGATGAGCTATTGCGACATATATCGATGCCCAACGCGTACTTGACAGTATTTATTCCACAGTATGCCTAGTAAAATGCTCTGCTGAAAAATAGCATAGCCAACTCTAGCGCTCACAGCTCAACTTTCGCTGGTTGCACTGTTGTATTACCGAGTGCTTTTGTTCCGTCGACAATTCATGCCAGTCTAAAATTTCTTGGAGTGTTCTATAACAGCCAATACATACATCGTTATTATCCAAACAGCAGCGTCTTACACACGGTATATCAATTGATTGAGTAAGCGTTATAGAGTGAGTATATTTAACCGAGACCATCACACTCTCCATTACTAAGAAGCACTATAAATTTAATCATGGGCTAAAATACAGTGCAACACAATAAAACATACCTAACCTCAGGTTTGGATAAGGGTTTTGGAATAGAAAATGTTTTGAAAACAAACTTACGTACAATCCAATGATGCTATTTTGTTCAATATCAAGGCGCTTTTATGCAGTAATA
>NZ_JAGJEF010000103.1:0-12353 GCF_018100875.1 Pseudoalteromonas sp. MMG012 | reverse complement strand
TCGGCGTTGCTTTCATTTGTAATAGCCCGCTATTACTGCACAAAAGCGCCTTGAGATTGAACAAAATATCATCATTGGATTGTACGTAAGTTTGTTTATAAAACATCTTCTATTCCAAAACCTTTATCCAAATCTGAGGTTAATTAAACGCGTAGCCTAGTTTTAGATACCAAGACTTTGTTAATTTCCTGTAGTGGGTTTAAACCTTTCTTTAAATCACTGCGTCTAAGAGGAGGCATTTAACAATTAGGTAGGGAAATTATGAAAACGATAAGTGGGCTCTTAATTGCGTGGATATTGGCGTGTTATGTGGGAGAGGTGGTTGCAGTAGAGCAAAAGAAAGTGCTGATCATGGTATCGAATACTTTAGATATGGGGGATCCAGAAAAACATGATGCACGGAATAATTTATGGGAGGTCGCGCCTCCACACCATGTTTTCATGAGTCATGGGTATTCTGTTGACTTTGTTTCCCCCAATGGCGGAAAGGCTGAATTTATGATGAACCCCGTTGGGATCAGTAGCTATACAATTAAATATGAAGGGTTTGCTGATAAAACACAGCGAACTTTAAAACCTAAACAGCTAGACTTGAGTCAATATTGGGGCGTATTTATTGGAGGAGGTTATGGTCCCTTATTTGATATTGCTAACAATAAAAATATGCAAACCATCATTGCTGCTGTGTATCAAGCTGGAGGAATTATTGGATCAAGTGGCCATGGGGCTGGAGCATTTGCCAATGTGATTTTACCGAGTGGGGCATACTTAGTGCAAGGAAAGAAAGTAGCCGGTTTTCCTGACTCAACGGAAAAATCAAAATCATGGGCGAAGCAGGGCACTTTGTTACCATTTTTGGTAGAAAGCCAGTTAAACAAAAATGGCGCAAAAGCACAAAATAAAGAACTATTGGTTGATAAGCATGAGGTTATTGTTGACCAAAGAATTGTGAGTACTATGTTCTTACCGTCAGCGGCACTTGTGGCAAAAGAGATGATTACGCTACGAGAATCAGGTAGTAGACATTGAATATTTGATAGAAAGTCATAAGTAAAATTTATTCGAAAGGGGCTGTATTTAGCTAAAACTTGGGACAGCATATTATTTGAGAGGTATGGATGTGACGTTAGAGTTTGAAAAAAGAGGTTTTGCTGTGGTTAGAAATGCGCTGACTGCCAAGGAGTTAGCGCCAATTAAGGAAGCTACGCAGTACTACCATAGGTTATGGAAGAAAAGACACAACGAAGCATATAAAAATGGAGCGATAAATTCCGCTTATTTAACTCATCAAGCGCATTTACCTGAGGGCAAGCGTGCAATACTTTTTAATGTGATTGGGTCCCATAAATTGCGTCAGATCATTGATGATACACTTGGACCTGATGCGGCATTTATGAATACTCAGCTATTTTTCGATCCTTTGAATCCCAACCAAGCAAATTATTGGCATAGAGACTCACAATATCATCTAACAATTGAAGAGCAGAAATTGGCGCTAACAGGCCCCAATGTTGTGCATTATAGAGTGGCTTTGACAGATGACCCCGGCGTAGAGCTAGTACCGGAAACCCATAAACGATGGGACCGTAATGACGAGCTAGATATTAGGTTGCAAAAAAATGGTCATACAAACGATGAAGAAATAGAAGGTGCAGTTAAAATTTTTTTAAAGGCCGGAGATATACTGGTTTTTTCAGCTAACATGATCCATCGGGGTCTTTATGGCAAAAATCGGTTTGCCTTAGATATACTGTTATGTGACTCAGACCCTATGTTCGAGAAACATATAAGCCGAGGTATTTTGCCTAGTGAACTAACGTTAAAAGAACTCGAAAATCCATCACTTTTTGTAAATACGAATGTGCTTATTTCATAACGCACCTGAGTCCACTTAATAGGAACTGCCTAGGTTGTTATTTAACCTAGGACGCTATAGGATGGTAGTGCAATAATAAATAAAAGGACATTGTTATGAAATTAATATTAAAAAAATCTAAACTAAAATTGCTTGATAAGAAGTTAGACTTAGCATCAGAGAATACGCCACAAGTAGCAGGTGGCCGTCTTTATCCCAATACATTTGGACCACTGAGTGAGTGTCGATGCCCAACAGACTGGGTTTGTCCATAGAGGTTGGTTGAGATACTAAAAGATAGCTAAAATAAAAAACCCTGCCGAGCAGGGTTTTTTATTTTGTACGTATCACTGGCTATTGAGCAGGACTTTAGTACGTTGCGCTGCCTTTTGTACGTGGGAAAGCGATAACATCACGGACATTACCCATACCAGTAACATATGCAACTAAACGCTCAAAGCCAAGTCCAAAACCTGAATGTGGCACTGAGCCATACTTACGAAGATCGCGATACCAGCTGTAATCTTCTTTATTCAGACCCATTTCTTCCAAACGTGCATCAAGAACATCTAACCGTTCTTCGCGTTGAGAACCACCAATAATTTCACCAATACCTGGGGCGACTACGTCCATGGCTGCGACTGTTTTACCATCTTCGTTTTGACGCATGTAGAATGCTTTAATGTCACGTGGGTAGTTTTTAATGACAACTGGCGACTTAAAGTGTTCCTCAGCCAAATAACGCTCATGCTCAGATTGTAAATCAACGCCCCATTTAACAGGGAATTCAAACTTTTTACCACATTGCTCTAATATGGTAATTGCGTCGGTATAATCAACTTGTGCAAAGTCTTTTTCTACAAACTCTTCAAGGCGCGAGATTGCGGTTTTTTCGATACGTTGAGCGAAAAACTCCATATCATCACGGCGTTCTGTTAATACAGCATTGAATACATATTTCAGCATGCTTTCAGCAAGGTTTGCTACATCATCTAAGTCAGCAAATGCCACTTCTGGTTCAACCATCCAAAATTCAGCTAGGTGACGAGATGTATTTGAATTCTCAGCTCTAAAAGTTGGACCAAAGGTGTAAATTTTCGACATTGCACTGGCGTATGTTTCGCCATTTAGCTGACCAGAAACCGTTAAGAATGCTTCTTTACCGAAGAAATCTTCACTGTAATCCACATCGCCCTTATCAGTACGAGGCAAGTTATTCATATCCAGTGTTGAAACACGGAACATCTCACCCGCACCTTCACAGTCACTTGCGGTGATGATTGGTGTACTGATCCACATGTAACCTTGTTCGTGAAAGAAGCGGTGTAATGCTTGAGACAAACAGTTACGAACACGTGTAACCGCGCCTATTACGTTAGTACGAGGTCGTAAGTGAGCATGTTCGCGCAAGTATTCAATGCTGTGACGCTTTGCAGACATTGGGTATGTATCTGGGTTTTCTACCCAACCAAGTACTTCAACTGAGTTCGCTTGAATTTCGTAAGATTGACCAGTACCTTCAGATTGTACAAGCACACCCGTTACTTTCACAGAGCAACCCGCGGTTAAACTCGTAACTTCGTCATAATTATTGAGCGAATTAGGTACGACAGCTTGAATAGGGTCAAAACAAGAACCGTCATGAACGGCTAAGAAAGAAATACCTGCTTTTGAATCGCGGCGTGTACGGATCCAACCTTTAATTGTTACTTGGCTGTCTACCGCAACGGTGCCTTTTAGTAGCTCCGTTATCGCTATGTGGCTCATCTTCACTCCAATGATATAAGTTACCTAAATTAATCGAGTGTACCTACGGTCATTCGTAGGCACAAGAACCGTATCTTACCTTTGATACGGCAATAAAAAAACCGCCTGAGGCAACTCTTTTACATCTAGTCCCAAATTTATTGAAATTAACGACAGTTTTACATTTTTTTCGAGTGTAATTTGTTCGCTTTAGGATAATTGCATTATGAGTCAGCTATAGTTCATGATTCTTCTAAAGATTTATGGCATTATAACCGTATTAAGACTCACTTTATTTGCTTAAGAGCATAGGTAATAACAATTGTCGATGAAACAAGTTTTTATCCTGAGAGGGTTGCCGGGAAGCGGTAAAAGTCACTACGCTGAGTCTCTATCAGATGAGATGGTTGGGGGTGACGAGAGCCAGTTTTTTATCTGTTCAACCGATGACTACTTTTATAATGAAGAAGGTGAATACCACTTTCAAAAGTTCAAATTGCCCCAGTTTCATAATTTAAACTTGGCGCGCTTTATTAATGCGTTGGCAGAAGGGATCCCACTGATTATTCTCGATAACACCAACATTCGTAAATGGGAGTTCGTGGCTTATAGCACTGCAGCGACGGCAATGGGCTACCAAGTAAAAGAGGTCATTGTTGGAGAAGTGAAAGATAAATCACTGCAACACCTGTATGCAAAGCGAAATACCCATGGCGTGGCGTTAAAAACCATTAGTAAAATGGCATATATGTTTGAGTGGTAGTGTTGTGATTTAATACAGTGTGTTAATTAAGCCGACTTTGAAAGCCGACTTTGAAAGTCGGCTTTGTTTTAGGTGTTTTTTTTAGGTGTTTTGCACATGAGTGAGCGCGCAGGCCAAGTATTAGTATTTTCAATCTAGCAGCTTAATACCACAGAAAAAAATAGCTTATTTAGACGCTTTACACCCTTTAGGCGGTTCATCACTGCATATGATGTCATTAATTATCACGGTACCACCATTATAAATTCGCCCTTCAATATAGATTTTCACCCCTGATTGAACCATATGATTGATTATACGTTGCAACGCTTCTGAGGATCCCCGTGCTTGGTACCCAGAATAATTCCCTTCAGATAACATAATTCCCTTATCTCGACCAGAAAAAGCAACGGGTTCGAACGCGATTGAGACTTTACCATTGAGGTTTTTGATCACCCCTTTGAATTTAAAGGTATAAGTTGTGCCATCACTCGGAAAAGCCACATCAACGGCCATTTGTACCGCCAATACTTGATTTATGATTGAATTACCCAAGGTGACTGTCGCAGAGGTAAGCGCCCCAGCGACATTACCCGTAAAGTAATCGCTCAACGCTTGCTGAATTGCTTGCTTTTCATACACTGACTTGGCAGCTGTGTGCGCGCTAGCTATATTTGTATACGACCCTAAAAATGGACGAAGGTGATCAATGGTTACTTGGCCATTGGCTAAATCTTTGATTGTATTAGACACTTGTTTAGCTTGATTAACCGATGTTTTAATTGCTTGCTTCACTGGAATTGGCCAATACATCAATAGGCCTTCTTCACGCTCTGTCTGGAATGCCTTAATTCTATTACCCGTGTAATCAATGACATGCACTTTCCCACCATTGGGGGCATACTGAATGGCTTTGCTTTGCATTTGTTGATCAGAGCAGGTGTTGCAGAGCGCGATACTTTCACTTGTAAAACCAAATGAGCTAAAGACCAAGCTGATTGCTGAAAGTATGTTTGTACCGTGAAGGTACTTAATTGTTTTCATATTTATATCCTTATGTGTATGCGTAAGTTAATTGTTAATTTATTGTTTTTTTGTGGCTTGTCAATTATTAGCAAAAAGAAATATATTCTCGAATAATTTTTGGAAGGATTTTTTATACCACTAATCGTAAATTTACGCAGTTCATCGCGTTACTTTAGGTTGTGTTATATTATAACATTACAATGGCGTGGTGGTAATTAGTGTAACGAGGCATTGAAGTGTCCTGCCAATTTAACCACGTTCAATCACAGGTATTCAGTATTGAATATTCATTTGAGCAGGGAAGAGGCGATGGCACTATTTATCGCATCGTCGTAGCGTGGTGATTTTTCGTATCGATAATGTTCGCATTTTCACGCTTTGAAATATCAATTACCACGTTATTTTTGTTACCAGTACTTGCACTTAAAACTACTAGATTTAGGTTTTGATGTGCGTTCGGGTTCGAAATAATGATATCTGATGAAAACTTTAGGTACATAACCAATAATAAGAAGTTGAAATATGAAGAACATAACATCGTCAATACTCACAATGCTTCTGCCTTTTGTTATATTCGGTAATGCATATGCTTCCGCAATAAAACAAACTAAAGGCGATTTTGAAGATAAATTTCGTCAGCTTGAAGAGGTGCTCCCTACACCCAATGTTTATCGTAATACAGCAGGTGAGCCGGGAAAACGCTATTGGCAGCAGAAAGTAGACTACAAGATCAAAGTATCTCTTGATGAAGTGAAGCGACGCTTAACAGGTAACGAAAAAATTACCTATCACAACAATTCACCTTATCAGCTTAAATATTTATGGGTCCAACTGGATCAAAATATATTTAAAGATGATTCTATCGCTAACCAAGCTAATAACTTTGGTGGTATTGGCAGGCGAGGGCCATTAACGAAAGCCGGAGATAAAGATAAACGTGCTAAATTAAGCTTGGAAGAATTACGTCGTCAACAATTCATGTCAGACAACGGGTTAGGTTATGAAATAAGCGCAGTAAATGATAAGCGCGGTAACAGTCTGAATCACACTGTGGTAGGTACACAAATGCGCATAGATTTACCTAAGCCACTACCGTCGGGTGAGAAGGTGGAGTTTTCTATTGCGTTTGCATTTAATATTGTTGAAGAAGATGCGCTTTCGGCACGTTCTGGCTATGAACATTTTCCAGATGACGCACGCGAAGGTGGCAACGATATATTTTTGCTCGCTCAGTGGTTTCCTCGCTTACATGCCTATACAGATTATGAAGCATGGACAAACAAAGAGTTTTTAGGTCGTGGAGAATTTACTTTAGAATTTGGCGATTATGAGGTTGAAATTGATGTACCAGCCGATCATATTGTTAGTGCAACTGGGGTGTTGATCAATGCTAAAAAGGTGTTGACAAGAACCCAAAGAAATCGTTTAAAAGCTGCAAAAACAGCAAAACATCCCGTGTTCATTGTCACTGAAGAAGAAGCCTTAGAGAATGAAAAAGCGGCTACCAATAAGCGAAAAACATGGAAGTTTAAAGCTGAAAATGTACGAGACTTTGCATGGGCATCGTCTCGTAAATTTATGTGGGACGCTAAAGGGTATGAGCAAAAAGGCGAAACCATGCCACACGTTATGGCAATGTCGTTTTATCCTAAAGAAGGTGGCGATCTTTGGAAAAAGTATTCAACTGAGTCCGTCATTCACACTATGGACGTTTACTCTCGCTTTTCTTTTGATTACCCGTATCCAACTGCACAGTCAGTAAATGGTCCTGTCGGGGGTATGGAATATCCAATGATCACGTTTAATGGTCCTCGCACCGAATTGCAAAAAGATGGTACTCGAACTTATTCACAAGCAGAAAAGCGCTTTTTAATTGGCGTAGTCATCCATGAAATTGGTCACATTTACTTTCCAATGGTGGTTAATTCAGATGAACGTCAATGGACTTGGATGGATGAAGGGCTTAATAGCTTTTTAGACGGTGTCGCGGGACGAGAGTGGGACCCAACCATCCCTTGGGGTGTTGAGCCTCGAGATATTGTCGGTTATATGAAATCAGAACACCAAGTGCCAATCATGACACAATCAGACAGTGTATTGAGATTAGGGACGAATGCGTATACAAAACCGGCGGCTGCGCTGAACATATTGCGTGAAGTTATTTTAGGAAGAGAATTATTCGATTTTGCTTTTAAAGAATACTCACAGCGATGGAAGTTTAAGCGCCCAACCCCATCTGACTTTTTCAGAACGATGGAAGAAGCATCCGGTGTTGATTTAGATTGGTTTTGGCGCGGTTGGTTTTATTCAACCGATCATGTGGATATATCGATAGATAGAATCTACAAAATGCGCCTTGATACTCATAATCCTGATATTGATTATAAGCGGTTACGAGAATCCGAGCAGAATAAACCATCGTCACTGTTTGTTGAGCGAAATAAAGCGCAAGGGAAAACACTGTGGTTGGATAGAAACCCCAGCATTCGAGATTTTTACGATGAGCATGATCGTTTTACAGTCACAAACGAAGAACGTAATAAATACCATGAGTTTTTAAGTGAACTAAAGCCTTGGGAGCGTCAAACACTTGATCGTGCTGTTGCGGAAGATAAAAACTACTATGTTTTGGAGTTTTCAAATATTGGTGGGTTGGTGATGCCGATATTGCTTGAGCTAAATTACACGGATGGGAGCAGCGAGAATCATTATATTCCTGCTGAAATTTGGCGTAGGACTCCTGCCAATGTTCGCAAATTGATTGTAACTGATAAAGATAAAGAGTTACTTAATGTCGCGGTCGACCCTGGTTGGGAAACTGCTGATGTAGATGTAGAGAACAACTATTACCCGCGTCGTATTATCCCATCTCGTGTTGAGGCATATAAAGCGAAAAAGAGTAAACAGAAAGTACGCAGAGACATTATGCAGGATATTAAAACCCCATTGAAGAGTATTGATGAATTCAAACAGGAAAATAGCAAGGTTGATAAAAAATGAAAACGCTAAACCTGTTATTTGTGTTGTTGGCCATGTTTGTTTTTGACACTGCATTCAGCCATCAAAAAAAATCAGCTGAAACGACCGTTTTATTTAATAAACAGTCTAATAAGCTGGAAATCATGCATCGGTTTTATTTGCATGACACCGAGCATGCCGTGCAGAAATTATTTAACAAAAAAGCAGATATTTTGGATTCTAAACAGACTCAACAACTGTTTGCAAAGTATGTTTCACAGCAGTTTTTTGCGCGAGATTTATCTGAGCAAGCACTGATATTAAACAACGTAGGGTATGAAGTCGACGGTCAGTTTTTTTGGGTATATCAAGAAGCTAATTTACCCGAAAATATACAAGGGATTAAGTTATTTAACGGTACGCTGAGAAATTTATGGCCAACCCAAGTGAATATGGTCAATATTGAAGGCAAAGGAAAGGTGCGTACCTTATATTTTTCAATGCATAAAAATTGGTTAATCGCCAAGTTTTAATTTACCCGCAGTGCCGAGGTCACTTTTGGCTGAGGCACGCTTTTATTTTGGAGGTTCGCTGTGGAAGCAATCGTTGTCATCGTCGGTTTCTTAGGTGCAGGGAAAACGACCCTTTTAAAAAACCTCATTAAGAGTGCGTTAGTGCAAAACTGGCAGCCATTTGTCATATTAAACGACTACGAAAACGCTAACTTAGATATTGATCAACTCAGTGATGATATTGACCCTAAGTCGTTAAAGTCATTGAGTGGAAGCTGTATTTGTTGCAGTGGTATATCTCAGTTACGAGATACGGTTAATCGGATCCCTAGTCGGCCAAAAGGTATTACGTTAATAGAAGCAAATGGCACCACCGATGCTTGTTCATTAATGGGGTTTTTAGGTGTGGGGATAGACGCAAGATTTTTACCGCCTATTCAATTGTCTGTTATTGATGTAAAAAACTGGCAGACACGAGGCGAACATAATGAGCTGGAAGCGAACCAAATTCAAGTATCTTCAATAATCGCTTTGGCGCATTTAGAGCAATTACCCTTAAGTAGAGTTGCTCAGGTGACTGCTGAAATTAAAGCCATTAACCCAAGTGCCACGATTTTACCCATCGACACACTGGATCTGTCACAATTACCTGAAGTTACGCCTATTGATAACGATATTAAAAAGCTCGCACATCACAAAGCGCATTGGGCTTCTTGCTCAACTGATTTACCTAATTTGCCTGTATATAGCTGCATTAAGGAAATATGTACGCTGTTGCCCAGTACTATTTTACGTGTGAAAGGGTGCACTCAAATAGCAAATGAAACACATTTTACATACTTTGAGCGCTGTCCTGATGGAGAAGTTTACGTAAGGCCATATAAAGGGTCACCCACGACTGGTGCAAAACTACTCACAATTGGGCCAGGGAGTGAAAAAAACGTATTAGAGGATGCGATTAAGCAAAGTTTACATTTGGTATCAGTAGAAGGGTAGTTCTGCGCTTTTAGTTAGAATAAACATTATTAAAATACTATTTGGAACGTTTTAATTGTGGGTGCAATTCGTTTAATTCTTGAGTATTATACAGAGTGTAATAATCAACTTTATTGCCAAAATTAACAAGCATTAATAGTTAAGGGGATGTTATGAAAAAAATAATAATAGATACTGATCCGGGCATCGATGATGCTATGGCCATTTTGCTTGCTGACGCAAGTGATGCAGTTGATTTAATTGGAATAACAACAACGTTTGGTAATGCATCGATTGAAAATAGCACACGTAACGCACTTTATTTAAAGGATAAGTTCAGTTTAAAAGCAATCGTAGCACAAGGTGCTAATACTCCATTGGTACTGCCAGCCAGCCCTCCAGCGACGGTTGTGCATGGAGATAATGGGTTGGGTAATATTGTTATTCCGACTGAACAACAAAGCCAAGCGGTAAGTCAAACGGCCCATGACTATATTATAAATAGTGTTAAAGCGCATCCTCACGACATTACACTTGTTGCGATAGGTCGTTTAACTAATTTAGCACTAGCATTAAACAAGTCACCGGAAATTACTTCGTTGGTCAAAGAAGTGATTATCATGGGGGGCGCTTTTGGCTTCAATGGACATTCAGGTAATTTGACACCGTTTGCCGAAGCAAATGTTTATGGCGACCCGCATGCGGCAGATATTGTTGTATCTGCTGATTGGCCTGTGACCATGGTCGGTTTAGATGTCACTCAGCAATCAATTATGACTAACGCATATATAAATAAACTTAAGTGTGAATCATCAAGGTATGACGCATTCATTTCTGAAATATCAGCGTTTTACGCGCATTTTTATCATGCGGACTTAGGGTTGGATGGATTTTATGTACATGACTCATCGGCAATCGTGTATGCGATTGCACCTGAAATATTTACAACTGAACGAGGCAACATAAGAGTCGTTACTGAGGGGGTGGCAACAGGGCATACTTTATTTAAACAAAGCGATAGGCTATTTCCAATTGACGAGTGGAGCAATTATCCAAAGCAAACAATTTGTACTAATGTAGACAGCGAAGCATTATTAAATTTGTACATGAACAGTTTAACATAGTGCGCAAACAGGTTGATTTCGGGCGCGCGCAGGCTCTGTATTTTCCCACTCTGTTTAAATCCTATAAAAATAAGTAAGACGAAGGGATTCGCTTTACGTATAACAAATACTTGCCATGTACGTATATGTTACTAAAGCTAAGCTTAATCACCCATGAGGATCCGTTTTTTAAGCGAGCGACAAAACTCGCGACGACTTTTAAAACACAGCTAATTGATAACCCAAATTATAAGAATGAATCTGCTTGGTATGATGCCGGAATATTGCTACTTATAGGCAACAAAGTATGTGTATTAATAGCGAATCATGCCGGTTTTTTTGCGCGCCAACGGAGCAAGACGCGTTACTTGTTTTACAATTGTCACACTCAGATTATCGAATTTAGAATGGACTTGCTGAGTTTAAATATGTAGAAATCAAACCTAGCAAAAACTGCGCACAACTGTAACGGGTGGATTGATATTCTTTAGGCTACAGTGGATTGAAGAGATTATGCTCCAAATCAAGCAAACGTTTTTTTAATGATAAGCCTCCACCGTAGCCTACGAGGGACCCTGAAATGTCTAGAATCCGATGACAAGGTACGATGATAGCCAATGCATTTGCCCCGTTAGCATGGTGTATATTTTGGGTGGTGTACTTTGCTGGTAAGTGCTTAGCCAAATCGTCATATGTTGCAGTGCCGCCATAAGGAATACTGGTAAGTGTTTGCCACACAGACTGCTGAAAATCATTACCAACCATGCGTAAAGGAATATCAAAATGGCGGCGTTCGGCCATAAAATACTGCGTAAGTTGCTGCTCAGCTGCGGTTGTAATATCGTCACTTTTTTCTATGAAATCCGCATTGAGGGTATGCTTGATCCGCGTATCGATCGTGCGCCTCATCGCTCTATACCTGAAGTCACACAAACATAAGGTGTTGTCAAAGGAACCAAGAATAAACTCTGCGTAAGGGTGTTTAAAATATTGGATATTTATATTCTTCATTGACGTGATAAACCAAGCTGAGATCAGAGGTGGAACATATTATCTGCGATAATATCAATTAAATCAGATAGTAGGAAGTTCCTTTTGCCGTTCGGAAACGGTCTCACGATGCAGAAAAGTGTTAGTAATGCTAGTAATGCGTTTGTGTCTTTAGGTTTTACGTGTTTAGTGAGGTAGCTGCGGTACGTGTTGCGTTTAGTGCTGTAAATAGACGCGCTACACATTCGTTGAATGGTTGATGCTGCACTACACTTATAAGCATATAAACCCTGAGTTTTAACGATGCAACATAAATTATTGACCGCACTACTCATAAGCTTGCTTTTCACCTCATTAAATTTGCAAAAACGGGTTCATGCTACCAATCAAGGTTTTAAAGCGGGTGTCATTGCACAAACGTCATATTTTGATGCTCAGATAACTAT
>NZ_JAGJEF010000102.1:0-12475 GCF_018100875.1 Pseudoalteromonas sp. MMG012 | reverse complement strand
ATTAGGCAGCTTTAGTATGTGTCGGGTGATTCCAGCGAAAAAACAAGATGAAATTAGATCTGCGTGTTATATAAAGGTAATAGAAAGCAATTGGGTTTTAGAGTCATTTGGGGCGCAGTGTGAAGTACATTGTTCTCAATTAGATAGCTTCAAGAATACACATAACGTGGTGTTTAATCCTCTGCAGTAACCTTTTCACGAGCATCTCGTAAACCTGAAATAACACCATGCCAACTGAGCTTTTCAACCTTTATTGGTGATTTGATTAATTGACTTGTATGTGGATCACATTGTTTACCCTTATTGCTATCATGTGGACCAGAAAGCACTTGAAAATTGGCTTTAGCGTTGCGATTTAATTTAAGAATAAAGAGGGTATCTATTGAGTTTATTAAAGCACGATTGAGTTGTTTTGCTGACCGGTAGCGTGCATATTCACAGAAAAAATAGCGGTGGTTGCTATCTTGATTAATTGTACCAAGGTTATGCCAGGTTTTAGCGTCATAGCGCCTTGCATCAACCATGAAACTGCCGAATAAGGATGGCACTGCGTATACTGAATTGATAGCCTGTTGCGCAAGCGCTTTAGAGGCGTATGATCCTGATACTAAATAGTAATTCATATTTAACTGATTATGATAAATGTGTAACGCATTGAGGGTATTTGGTGTGTTTTTTGCAACAATTAGCGCAGAAGAGAACTTTTTGAAAACACCGAGCTGTACAAAGTAGCTATTCTCAGAAATATCTTGTTTTGTCAGTATATGAGAGTGTTCTAGCGGCTCATGCTGTTCCAATAAAATGATATCTTTTAGGATCAGTGTGTCACCAGTTTTTGGTGTTATTATTTTATTAGGTAGGTTTTTAACTATTAAATTAGCAATGTTAAGCTGGTTAGACTCTATTTTAACCGTGTACTTACCGGCAGAAACATTGGAGAAAAAGTAGTATCCGTCATACTCTGAGATTGCCTCATATTGAATATCACCATTTACATCTAATAGCATAACAGACACCCCAGCAGCTGGCTTACTTGCATTTGAATTTGCAAAATAGAGTGTGCCTTCAACCTCATTGAAAACAGAGATGGGTACATTCACTCGACTAATGCCGCCACGGTGCGAGAGGGTTTTTATTTTACCATATGATGACTGATAGTATGGATTGGAGAGTGAACGAACGTCGACTTCCAAAATTTGTCCTCCACTGCTGCTGGGTAACAGTATTCGACCATTCTCATTGGTTTTTAGGTCTTTCCAGCGATAATTACCCGTTAAAATAGCATCAGAAACAGGTTGATCATCGCTATCAAAGACTTGGTTATTATTCCAATCAACGAATGATAATACTTCAAGTTGCCCGCTACTAAGTGCCCTAGGGGAGTCAAACTCAAATGTGTTTTCAACGTGGTCAAAACTGAATGTACCGCTTAAACCAATCGATATTTGCCAATCATCTTCACTGTCGTATTGACCTGAAAAGTTAACATTAAAATCATGATGTCGATAAGTGTATTGATGCCCTAGCAATAATTTAGCATTGGCATTTGGGTTGTATGAGATTTGAGTTTGGTTGAAGCTATCTTGGGTTTGTGGCCACCGTAAATTGCTTCTGAAGCTTTTCAATTTACGGTCATTTACTGGCAGCCAATCAACTGAATTTGTCCATCGCCAGCCTTTGAGATCAAGAGACCAATAAGCACGGTTTGTCAGCATATCTTGAGAGTCATCATACTGAAATTGACTCGACCAGGTGCCACCGAGGTAATTCTTATTGACGCCAAAAGAGGTAATATTACGCTCGGACTTGTTATTTCGATGTTCATTAAGCCAACGCAAGTCCCAATTAAGGTCACTTATCCATGATGACTTTCCATTAAGAGACACAGACATGCGCCTTTTAAGTGAGTGTTTTTGTTTTGAGAAAATAGCGCTGGTAAAGTTGTCAATTACACTCGCCTGTGCATTGATGTTAATGTCATGGTCCGTTAGACCAGTTATTATACCTCGATAACCGGTAAATAATGCGTACCCAGCTGAGAGTTGTTTGGCAGCAATGACTTTGTAGCTGCCACTATCAGAAATTCCATTTATACCCGCACTTATATAGCGATTAGGGTGTTCGGCATTTAAGGCACTTATACTAGAGTCGAACGTGAGTTTGTCAGTTAAACCATATGAAAGGTTAGCATTTAAAGCGTGGTCAAAAGGTGTTGTACTAGATTGTTTATTACCGAATAAACTTTTTTGGGCATCTATCGCTTCAAGTTTATAGCTGAATTTACCTGGAGCAAGTGCATTTTCGCCCACGGTTACTTTTTGTTTCTTAGTGAGTTGTTCGCCTTGTGGGCCGAATAGTCTGATCTCAAATACGTTGTTACCATAGAAGGTTTCAATGTCTTCGAAGCGGACTACGTTCTCATTCTGGGAAACTGATGACGCAATGTATTGCCCATTGCGGTAGAGTTCGGCTATCCAACCTGGGAGGGTGAGTTCCTCGATGGTTATGGTCGAGAAACTTTGCGATGTATTTGGATTTGTATTTGAGAAGGTAACGCCACGACCTTGAGTCGCAGACATGACCAGTGGATCTCTGCTAGATTGAATATCACCCACTTGATAATGGGTATTGATAAGTCGCTCATCACTATTAAATAAATCAATGTGTTTTTTAACTTTGAAAAAAGTACTGGTTTGATTCTTATTTTGGTTAAAGCGCAACTCGGCTTGATGTTCAAGTAAGTCAAAGTAACTGTTAAGTCTCACTAACCCTTTTGAGCGTTTTGTACGCGAGCTATAACTAGTATTTAATGCGTATTCAGTAATAGGGTAGGAAATTGTTTGGTATAAATCAGAAATACTGTGGTCAAATTGGATGGCCTTATTACGATAACTAACAGGTGTACTTGTCGCGTTATTATTTTTAGCTTTTAAAAGCGAACTTGTAAAAGAAAGCTGCATGAGTGAGTAGTTAAATTTAGATTGAGTTTTTAATACGCTATTTAATATCTCGAGGTCAATATAATGATCAAAGTCGTCTTTTGCCCAAAGCCATGCGTTTTGAGCGCCCCCATTGTTGTGTAATACCGCTGAAAAGGGGTTGTCACTATGTTCTAGTTGGCCTATGAGCATGTTGTTTTTTATGGTTAATGTAATACCTAATGTTGTGCTCACCGAGTGTATTGGCATTAACAGTCGATTATCTTTTGTGTAGTACGCCTCCATATCGGATATGACCGAGCTGCCATTCAATTTAACATTGACGATGACAAAAGCGTCATCGTCAACAGTCCACTGATACAAAGGTTGTAACGGTTGTGTGTGTAATGGCAAACTAAAGAGAATACAGCCCACAATCACGATAAGCTGTAGTCTATATAATAATGTGTTGATCAAGTTGAAGTAGCGCCTAAAGTTGCATCGGTACTTCTAACTCAATAGAACCGCCATACTTATTATTCTCAATATATTGAATCGTGACAGGCCCTTGAACTGGCGTTTGTAGTGGGATGAACACTTTCCGTCTATTCAGTGGCGTATATACGCCCACGTTTCTGATTTCACCTACAATTTGTTTGTCACTATCCAGTATTTTGAAATCACCGTATAAAGAGCGATTGCCTTGAAGAGTTTGCCATACCAACACATTCGAGCGGCCATTTTGTGTAACAAGTTGTGGATTGATAAGTTGAGAACTAACCTCTAGTTGACCATGCCTTACTATGACGGGGACACTATAGGCAACTTTGGGCTTGATACTGATCCCTGAGGCATTCGGGTCTTGAGATTCCGAGGCGATGATCCTTAAAACTGCTCTGTATTCACCATGCGCTAAGTCGGCTTTTTTACGAACCGTCATTCGAATAGCTTGTACTTCTTTAGCTGCAATTTGGCCTCTTCTTGGAGAAAATCTGAGCATGCCTTTGGCGGAGCGTCCTGTAACTTCAGACAGTGGTACATCAATGAGTGCGCCGTCTTCCGTCATATCTTTATGCGTAAGTACTAATCTAAAATCTAACGTTTTACCAGATGTATTCCTGATCATAAGAGAATTGTTTTTTGTACGATTATCAAAATATAAACGGTATTCAGATAGTGCTAAATTGGCGAATACCTTACTGGAGAATACTAATGATAAAACGAGCAGAAGAGCGATGTGTTTTTTGCAGGTCATAATACAGCTTACAGACTAAAAAAAGAAATGAACTTGCGGAGTGACATTCCACAAGTTCGAATGAAAAAATTATTTAACCCATTGAATAAAGGTCATAAATTTATTGGAATGACACATCTACAGTATAGTCTACGTCATAGTCACCACCAGCCGTTAGTGCTGTATCAACCGTCATTTGACCGTATACATTGATAGTAATATCAGACGCAGAACCATCAGTTGTGAATGCACTTGCAACGCCATCCGCAGTGGTTTCCGTTGATGTGCCGTCAGTTGCGGTCGTTGCTGGTGCAAAAGTTAAATTGGCGCTTGAACTACCTGAAACGGTAATATTCATTGCTGAGTTTGGTGCTAAACCCGACACTGTAATACCACCAAGTTGAATATTTGCATCAGATGCATCACAGTCGCCGGTTACCGCCCCTGCGTTATCCATGGTACAGGCAGACCCTGCAGCAAGACGAATCTTACCGAAATGTAGCGCATTTGTTTCTGCAAATGTGGGTTCACTCCAACCATTGATGCTGGCTTGAAATGTTTGGTTAGACGCAAGTAAAGATGTTGATGATAGTGCGAGTACTGCAGATAAAAGTAGTTTTTTATTCATATTGATTACCACAATGATTGTTGTTCTTAAAATACACCTCCATGTAGCAAACTTATTGTTATTAAAAGAATAAGTTTTTGAGTCCTTGAAAAGCAATTTAAACATAGTTTGATTCAGATCAAAAATACTTTATTTTCACATGTTGACATTTCCTGCAATAAAAATGTAACAAACCAAGTTACATAAACCCATACCATTTACCTAAATAATTGTTTGTAGGTAAATAAATACATTTACAGTATGCAAAAATTGAATGTTGTTTTTATTACAATAAAGTTTATTTGTTTTTAATATTTATTGAGAAAGGTTAAATAATTAGCAGTTAAATAGGTACTCTGAGCCAAATTTGGTCTTGGCTTAATTCATTTGGGTGGATTTTCTTTGCTTTATATAAACAACGTTTAATGAAGCAAATCATGCGGTCAAAAATAAGTAACGGCGGGGTAGATGGTTGACGCACTAGTAAATTTTATTTATGGTCAAAATTTAGGGACAAATGTACTGTGAGGTGGTGTCTAATAAGCCGTTTCATAGTGATAGAACGATAAATCAGTGGCGGTTATGATCAGATTAGCAAATATAAATGATTTAATTGGTGTGTTGGGGTTGTATGAGGAGCTTAGGCCACATGATCCAGTACTTAAACCGGAAGTTATGAAAAAGAAATGGGCGGAATTAATAGATGATGAGCATTCCCATATAATTCAGGGAGGAAGATAGCCGCAACGTGTGCGTTAGGTTTAAATAGAAGCATTGCAAATGGTGGAAAACCATTTGCAATCATAGAACATGTAGTCACAGGAAGTGAGTTTCGTAGACAAGGGTTAAGTCGTCAGGTATTAGAATATGCTGTTGCGTTGGCATGGCAGCCAGGTTGTTGTAAAGTGATGCTATTATCGGGTGAAGAATTAACTGCGGCGCACCGTGTTTATGAGTCTGTAGGGTTCAAAAGTGGTATTGAGAAAGGGTTTGTCATTAAGCCTGATGGCACGTGAGCAAAAATGTATGTTGATTTACAAAGCCGATAAAATTGAAACTGCAATTTAATCGGCTTTGTAATGCATCTGTTTAATGTATATAAATATTTACATTGCGTCGTATTCATCTTGCCAAAAGAATTTTTCTTCTCCAAACGCGGGGACTAAGCCATCAAGCCAAGTGGCTTTCTCGTCGTATTTTGCAAAGAAAGGCCGTTGTACCCAATCAGGGTTTCTAGCTTGAATAAAGCGTAAAACAAATACTTTCTCACCGTTTATTTCACTGACACCTGATACTTCTACTTTACCGGGCCCAGCGCTCATTGATGGGCCTCTCACAGTTCTACTTACGCCAGATACTTCTTTATATGCCTCACGGAATATTTCCCAGTTTTTATAAAGAGGCAACTCAAAGTAACGCTTGGCACCGGTATCACGCTCAATGAACATATAATAAGGGATCATGCCCATTTGAGTTTGTTCTTTCCACATTTCAGACCACATTTTAGGGTCTGTATTGATGTTGTTCAGAAGAGGGGCTTGGGTTCTTATTTGGGCACCAGTTTGACGGATCAAACGGATGGCTTCTTTAGTTACTTCGGTACGCAACTCTTGCTTATGGTTGATATGCGCCATGATCGATACATGTTTGCCTGCATCAACCAGCTCCTTAAGAAGCGCGAGTAACTCTTGTGCATCTGGATCAGTAACGTAACGGAATGGCCAGAACGTTAAAGATTTAGTACCAATACGAATAGTGCGAATATGATCAAAGCGGGGTTCTTTTAATGCTTCTAAATATTTACGCAATTTAACGGTACGCATTACCATCGGATCACCACCGGTCATAAGTAAATCAGTGACTTCGGTGTGTTCTGCAAGATAATTATGTAACAGTTCTTCATCATTATTGTTGAATCGAGTTGCTTTGCCTACAAATTGGGCCCAGCGGAAACAAAAAGTACAATAAGAATGACAATATTGACCTTGAGAAGGGAAAAATAAGACGGTTTCTTTGTATTTATGCTGAATACCGTCAACCCGTTCGCCTTCGTATTCAGGTACGTTTTTTTCCATTTGTCCCGCAGGGTGTGCGTTGAACTTTTGGCGAAGTTCTGTGGCAAGATTAAACACATCTTCAGGAGTATGATCGCCTTGCAACAAAGCAGCCATTTCATCATAAGATTCATCATCAAGCATACCACGTTGAGGGAAGGTAAGCTGAAATACTGGATCGTTGGGCACCTTGTCCCAATCTATTAATTCCTCGATAACAAAATTGTTTACCCGAAATGGGAAAACGTTAGCCACAACTTTCATTTCAAAACGAAGGTGCTCTGGTAGCTTGTCTAGCTGTTCAATCTTGTCGATTTGACGATGTTGATAAACGGTAAATCGAGGCGCTTTATACGCTTCGACTGGCTGCAATTTGACGGTTTGATGCATATTTGCCCTTTATAAGCTTGCTAGATTCAAAAAGGGCATAGTCTATCACCTTTAGGAACAAATTTCAGTGTAAATACTAGAATTTGCAATAATTTGATAGACTGGGTTAAGTCAATAAAACCGTTAGCCCTATTCCCCTAGAGCATAGTCTTTTAATACTGTTGTTGCTCTAAAGCAGTATAAATACCATTACATAGGGCGTGAATTTGTTGGTTTGACGTAATGTAAGGAGGCATAATATAAATTAACTTGCCAAAAGGTCTGATCCATAGTCCTTGGTCTATAAAGTATCGCTGAATTTTGGCAACATTGACGGTGTGCTTTACTTCCACCACACCTATAGCTCCGAGTATTCTCACATTTTCTACTGCGTCGAGTTTTTCACACAAACGAAGATGTTGCATTGCACCAAATAACCTCGTTACTTGCGCTTCCCAGTTATTTTCAAATAATAAATCAATGCTTGCTGACGCCACAGCACAGGCTAATGGGTTGCCCATAAATGTGGGTCCATGCATAAGTACACCGGCATTGCCTTTACTTATTTCGGTGGCGACATGGTTTGTGGTAAGTGTTGCAGATAGTGTCATGGTTCCACCGGTTAAGGCTTTGCCTATGCACAGTATGTCTGGACTTATGTTCGCATGTTCACAAGCAAACAATTTCCCTGTACGGCCAAAACCTGTTGCTATTTCATCGAGGATCAATAACACATTATATTTATCACAGAGTATGCGTAGCTCTTTTAAATAAGCAGGGTGGTAGAAATTCATGCCGCCTGCATTTTGAACTATAGGCTCGATAATGAACGCCGCGACTTCATGATGATGTAGCTTAAAGCTATTTTCTAATTCTACTAATTCATCATGATTAATATTACCGCCAAATGATGATGCTGGTGCCGGCACAAAAATATGTTCTGGTAAAAACCCTTGGTACATACTGTGCATTGAATTAACGGGATCACATACGCTCATTGCCGCAAAGGTATCTCCATGGTAACCCTTTCTTGCCGTCATTAGTTTCGTTTTATGTTGCGTCCCTTGACTCATCCAAAATTGTAGCGCCATTTTAATAGCCACTTCAACACTGACCGAGCCACTATCGGCCAAAAATACTTTTTGTAATGGCTTCGGCGTTATGTGGATTAATTTTTTGCATAAATTGATCGCTGGGGCATGCGTAATACTACCGAACATGACATGGCTCATAGACTGCGCTTGTTCAGTGATGGCTTGCACAAGTTTTGGGTGATTATAGCCGTGAATCGCACTCCACCAAGATGCCATGCCATCGATGAGTTGTTCTCCAGTTTCTAAATATATATGTGTGGCATCCGTATGACTCACCGGGTAAACGGGGAGTGGGTCAATCATGGATGTATAAGGATGCCAAATATGCTCTCTGTCAAAATCTAAATCAATTGCGTTATTTTTACTCACTTGTAAACCCTGCTACTTGCTTTGTCGTTGACAATACTACGTCACTCAGTAGACTAAGCCAATCACCGTCAAGTTAAGTGCACATAATTTAGACACTTGCTACAAGAATAAAGAGAAACAATATGATCACAGTTCGCCACGATTGGACTCATAAAGAAGTAAAAGCACTATTTGAAATGCCATTTAATGATTTACTATTTAGGGCTGCAAGTATTCATCGCGAAAATTTTAATCCCAATGAAGTGCAAATCTCAACCTTGCTATCAATAAAAACAGGGGCGTGCCCTGAAGATTGTAAATACTGCCCTCAGTCAGGTCATTATAAAACAGACCTTGAACGTGAACGTTTGATGGAAGTTGAGAAAGTGGTGGAGCAAGCGCGTTTAGCTAAGAATAAAGGTGCAACGCGTTTTTGTATGGGTGCTGCATGGTCAGATCCTAAAGACCGTGATATGCCATATATAGAGAAAATGGTTAAAGAAGTTAAAGAGTTGGGTTTAGAAACCTGCATGACATTAGGCATGCTAGACAATGATAAGGCTCACTCGCTTAAAAACGCTGGGCTAGATTACTACAACCACAATTTAGATACTTCACCAGAATATTACCAGCAAATAATAACAACCCGCACTTATCAAGACAGACTTGATACCATTGACCATGTACGCGATGCAGGCATGAAAGTATGCTCTGGTGGTATCGTTGGTATGGGTGAGCAAGCGTCTGACCGTTTCGGCTTACTAATTCAATTAGCTAATTTAGACCAACAACCAGAAAGTGTACCAATTAACATGCTGGTTAAAGTTAAAGGTACGCCATTGGAAGATGTGGATGATTTAGATCATTTCGAATTTATTCGCACAATTGCAGTAGCGCGCATTATGATGCCATTTAGTTACGTACGACTCTCTGCAGGTCGCTCGGCAATGAATGAGCAAATGCAGTCAATGTGTTTCTTCGCTGGTGCCAATTCAATATTTTATGGTGACAAACTGCTGACTACTGAAAATCCTGAAGCGGATGCAGATATGAACTTACTGAAAAAGTTAGGAATGAAGCCTGAAGAACGTCATGATTATTCTGATGAAGCTTATGAGGCATCTCTATCTTCAGCCATCGCTGATAAAGCAACCTCAGAGCTATTTTACGAAGCAAATTAATGGCGTTTGATTTTATTCAGCACAGTATCGAGCAACGACGTGCTAAGTCGTTGCTACGCCGTCGTATATGTATACAAAGCAGTGATGCAAGGTATATTAATGTTGACTCAAAACGTTACTTGAATTTTGCCAGCAATGATTATTTAGGCTTAGGTGGGCCTGTTTTGGCTAACGACGTATTATCGGGGAGCCGAAGTTCTTCATTGGTAACGGGATATTTAGATGTTCATAAAAAACTAGAGCATGCTTTATGTCAATTGCTGAGTTACGATGATGCAATGTTATTTAGCAGTGGGTTTAGCGCGAATAGCAGTGTATTAAAAGCGCTTTTTAATGAACAATCAGTTGCAAAAGACAGTGCTATTTTTCAAGACAAGCTCAATCATGCCAGTTTAATTGATGGCGCATCGCACAGTGATACAAGGCACATTCGATTTAATCACAATGATATGAATCACTTGCGAGCACGGTTAGAAAAAAGTAACGCATTAAATAAGTTGATCGTGAGTGAAGGGGTGTTTTCAATGGATGGTGATAGCGCGCCATTAGCGCAGTTACATGCATTAAAGCAGCAGCATAATGCTTGGTTAATGATTGATGATGCGCACGCTTTTGGTATTACCGGGAAGCAGGGACTAGGTAGTGCACAAACACAGAATAAACCGGACATATTAGTGATCACATTTGGTAAAGCAATGGCTTGCCAAGGCGCTGCAGTATTGGCTAGCCATGATGTTATTGACTATCTAGTACAGGTAAATAGGGATTACATATACTCTACCGCAATGTCGCCAGTCATGGCACATAGTGCGTTACAACAGTTAGACAAAGTGATTAATGCAGATGACGCGCGGACTCAGCTACAACAAAATATTGCGTTATTTCAACAGTTATGTGCAAACGTAAATATCCCTTTGTTGACATCGAACACACCAATACAACCTATTGTGTTAGGATCCGCTGAGAATGCGTTAAACGCTCAGAGAAAGCTTAAAGAACATAATATTTGGCTAACGGCCATTAGGCCACCGACGGTACCTCACAATACGGCACGGCTGAGAGTCACCTTAACAGCAGCCCACAAAAGTGATGATATACATTATTTAGTACAAGTTTTGGGGGAGATATTATGAACCGCCACTCACCAAAAAACAGTGTAATGTCAGATGCTATTAAACAACATACGGCTGAATGCTTCTCCAAAGCGGCTGATAATTATGGTAAATATGCAAAAGTACAAACGAAAGCAGCGGCATTATTATTCACTAAGTTGCGTTTAAGTAATCGGTATATACTAGACTTGGGGGCGGGACCACTATTACACCATGATATATTAGCAGCCCGAGCCGCCGATGTAGTACATATGGATTTGAGTCATGCCATGTTAATGCAGGGGCCAAATACGACAGGACGTGTGTGCGCTGATATGGATGCCTTGCCATTTCAATCTGAAACTTTTGACGCGGTGTTTTCAAATTTTGCAATTCAATGGAGTCAGTCCCCAGCTCAGTTGTTTACTGAATTGGCGAGAGTGTGTAAGTCAGGAGGGCAAGTTGTCCTATCATCTGTATTAACTGGTTCGCTAAATGAGATAGCGGTAGCATGGCAGGCAAATGATTGTGAAACACATGTCAATCACTTTTTGACTTTATCAGCACTGATTGGGTATGCAGCAGAGGCTGGCTTCGACATTGGCAGTGCTAAGCAAATTGCGTTGGTAGACGAGTATCCTGATGCGAAAGCAGCAATACAATCAATCAAACATATTGGGGCAAATAAGTTACAAGGTAGCCGAGAAAAGAAAGGCTTGATGGGGCGAAAAGCGTACAGAAAAGTAATTGATGGGTATCCAATTACAGATAGCTGTGCGCCTGTGACCTACCAAGTCGCACTATTGGAGTTATTCAAACGATGAGCGCATTTTTTATTACAGGTACAGATACTGAGGTTGGAAAAACCTACGTAACTTCTTTGTTACTGAAGTTTTTAGCCAAGCACAAGCGGAAAGCTTTGGGCTTTAAACCCATAGCAGCAGGGGCTGAGGAAGCTTTTGGCCAATTAGTCAACGAAGATGCACTCAGCCTAATGGAATGTGCGTCGGTACACGGTAAATATGAGCAAATAAATCCTATTTGTTTTGCCCCTCCAATTGCACCACATATTGCTGCAAAACGGGCTGGTGTTGAAGTTTCTGTTCAAGTCTTGCGCAAGCATTATCTCGCATTAGATGACCTGGGTGCTGAATTTAGACTCGTGGAAGGTGCAGGCGGTTGGGCGTTACCAATCAATGATACGCAATACCTTTACGACTGGGTAATTGCTGAGCAATTACCTGTCATACTGGTCGTAGGTATGAAACTTGGCTGCCTTAACCATACACTTTTGACGATGCAAGTATTGCAATCTCAAGGCGTAAAGTGTGTGGGTTGGATTGCCAATCAGATTGATAGAGATATGGCAGAGTTTGACGAAAATTTAGCGTCTCTTCGACAGCGAATAAGCGCCCCCTTACTAGCTGTTGCGCCTTACACAGAAGAAACCCCTACCTTGCAGATCCATGCTGCATTGACCAACTTATTTGGTATTGATCTTTAAATACATAAAAAGCCAAAGTGAAAGGTTCACTTTGGCTTTGCGTGCTACAGGTTGGAGATAGTACTGAAGCTTAAT
>NZ_JAGJEF010000101.1:0-12690 GCF_018100875.1 Pseudoalteromonas sp. MMG012 | reverse complement strand
GCAGCGGGGCGAATATTAGTGAATCCCTTGGAGAATGTGAAGCTTTTTTTTAAAAAAACCGCTCAACTGATTAAAAAACAGTACATTTGTATAAACATACGGCAACAGCCACAAATAATTGGAACTTTTTGATTTTTACAGACTCTATTTGATCGACAAAGTTTGCCCAACCATATAACTCTTGGTAATCTTAATACAGTTTAATTATCGGAACATTGTTTCACTTAAGGAGTTTAACATGGCGTTTAATCACTCATATGGCACAGCTCAACCAGCTATGTCGACAATCGAAACTAATAAGGTACTTAAAAACACGTACTTTCTATTAGCTATGACGCTTGCTTTTAGCGCAGTCACTGCTGCTATTTCAATGACGATGGCTCTACCTCGTTTTACAGGTATTGTTTGTTCATTGATTGGCTTTGGTCTTATATTTCTGATCCAGAAAAAAGCGAACTCATCTTCTGCGATAAGTTTAGTATTCTTATTTACAGGTATTATGGGTTTCGGTTTAGGACCATTACTTAATCATTATGCTGCAATGCCCAACGGTACACTGTTAATAATGCAGGCTCTCGGCTCCACAGCTCTCATCTTTTTTGGCTTATCTGCTTACGCTTTAACAACCAAGAAAGACTTCTCATTCATGGGTGGATTTTTAACCGTCGGCTTAATTGTCGTTATTATTTCTAGCATTGTTAATATTTTCATCGGTAGCAGCATCGCATTCATGGCTATCAATGCCGCGGTGGTATTATTGATGTCTGGTTTAATCCTTTATGATACAAGCCGTATCGTAAATGGTGGTGAGACTAATTATGTTATGGCAACTGTTAGTCTATACCTAAATATCTATAACTTATTCACGTCATTACTTGCACTTTTAGGTGCAAATGATGACTAACCAGTTTGTTCTGGTAAACTAAGCCCCATATTGGGGCTTTTTTTATGGGCTAGCTTTGAGTAAATTTGTACTTTCTTTGCATTCAAGCGTATCTGATCACGCAACTCTGAATAACTTATCCCGCTTTGCACATGCAGCACTAGACGACGGCCATCATATTCCGTGCATCTTTTTGTATCAAGATGGTGTCTATCATGCGTCGCAGTATGTTGAGCTAGCCAGTGATGAATTAGATATTGCGGCTATTTGGCAAGCATTAGCAGATAGAGGTATCACACTCATGCTTTGTGTAACCGCAGCTGAAAAGCGCGGTATTGATACTACAAATACAGGTATATTTAAAGTTGCAGGTCTTGCAGAGTTTGCCATGCTCAGCGCAACATCAGACAAATGGATACAATTCAAATGAAGAATATAATGATTATTAGTGATCACAGTCCATTTGATGGTATGCATATACGTGATGCGTTAGATATGACCTTGATTTTTGCCGCAATAGACCAAAATGTGAGTTGGTTATTCCAAGGCTCGGCCGTCATGGCCTTAAAACCTAAACAGTCGCCTCAACAACTTGGTATTAAAGATTTCTTTAAATCAATTAAAACGCTTGAAATATATGATGTAGAAAATATATATGTATGTGAAATCGCTCTAAAGCAATTTAACCTAGACCCCGACCAATTAAGTATTGATGTGACCGTAATCAATCAAACACAGCAGCGCCAACTCTTGAGCCAACAAGATCAGGTGGTAACACTATAATGATAAATACCATTCACATTTTCTCTAGACCGTTGAGTCACTACAACACACATACTATTTCTATTCTACTCAGTGACACCGATAGGATCCTATTAATTGCTGATGCATGTTATGATCAAACCAGTTTTAAGAACTTAACCGATAATGGTTATATATTGTCTCAATGCCTTTCTACAAGAGGTGTTGAATTGCAAGCTCCCTTCTCAGCTATTAGCGATATTGAATGGGTTCAACTCATCGATAGCGCAAAGAAAACGATTACTTGGTAACTATGCTAGAAATTAATCATCAAACAATTGATACTGATAAACAGGGCTATTTGATTGACCATACTCAATGGTCACCTGAATTAGCGCCTATCATTGCAGAAAAAGAAAATATTGAATTAAGTGACGCACACTGGGAAGTCATTCACTTTGTGCGTGGTTTTTATGAAGAGTATAGTACGAGTCCAGCGATTAGAATGCTGGTCAAAGCTATGGCTAAAGCACTCGGTGAAGACAAGGGGAATAGTATGTATTTATATAAGCTATTTCCAAAAGGGCCTGCTAAACAAGCAACTAAAATTGCTGGATTACCTAAACCTGCCCGTTGCATATAAACTCAAACTCTACACCATTTCCACTTGTTTATTGTGTGAATTAATTCGTAAAAAAAGGCGCTAAATAGCGCCTTTTTATTCACTAACAAGCCCACCTTTAGACCTGTCATACTTAAAACTTACTTAGTGTAAGCTCTCGGTAATTTAGACTCAGTTGTATAGCGGTCTCTTAATTTGTCATGGCGAGAGTCTGTCGTGACTTCGATACCATTGATCCACATCTTTTGTACATGAGTACTGATCTCAAATGGATCTGCACTCCAAAGTACTAAATCAGCTCTTTCACCTTTTGCTATTTTACCGCCTTCAATACCAAAACTTTCTGCTACATTGGCTGTCAGCGCTTTAATCGCCCCTTCATGGCTCATGCCATTAGACACCGCAATACCAGCATCAAAGCGCAATTGATACACATTATGGCTACCGTCACCACCGATTGATAAAATAACCTTCACCCCTGCTTTTTCAAGCGCTCCGGCCGTTTCTAAGCTCGCATGAAGCGAATCAAAGCTAGTCGGAAGGTTCGAAACGGCACTAATGATCACAGGTACTTTCGCTTTTGCCAATTGAGATTTCACTAGCTGCGCATCGTCTGCACCCCATATGATCAAATTAATACCAAATTGTTCTTTGATTTTAAGGATTTCAAGAATATCTGAAGCGCGAGTTAAATGTGCTACCAATGGCATTTGGCCATTCAGAACTTGCGTTAATACTGTCTCCTCTAGCGAAGGCTTCTTATCTTTATCTTTCTTGTCATCTTTTTTAGCCAAGGCTTGCTGACGCTCTTCAAGCTTATCAACTAATTGCTTATATGATAGAGCGCGTGAGCCTTTACTTTTGGCCCCCAAATGCACCACGAGCGCAGTATGCTTGTCTGTTACACTGTCAAATTCACCACTTAAATCAGCAACAAAGCCTAGCCCTGCAAAAATGCTGTCCCCGCCGTATGGCACAGCGACGTTTTGCGTAACTCCCCCTTTACGTGCATAAGGGATTAATGATGAGCGAGGATTAAATGCGCTGCTGGTATCGAAGTCAACTCCCGCTTTGTCATCTCCTGCATCACGAGAGCCCGCAACTGCACCAACTTCAACTAACCCCAACTGATTCATAGACCCAATAAAACCTGGTGTTAGGATTCGATCATTCGCATCAATTGTGATATCAGCATTAACATTACTAGGATTAATTGCGGTAATTTTACCACCTTCAATCACCACAGTAGCATCTTTTAAAATACCCTGCTCTGTTGATGTATGCACTGTGGCATTGGTAATTGCAGTAACCTGTGCAAATGCTGAAGAGCTAGCAAGTAAGGCACCGGTAATTAGCGATAATTTAAATTTTGTCATGGTGTGCACTCCTATCTCTGACCAAGCATGAAATCACTAACCGCCTGATATTTATCATCATTTCGATCATAAACCTTCGCGCCGTCAACATAAACAGTCTCTGCTTTTGCATATACACTAAACGGGTTTTTATCCCAAATAACCACATCTGCTTGCTTACCTTGGCTCAATGACCCAGTTTCTTTTTCAACACCAAGCGATTTGGCCGCATTGTAAGTGATCCACTTAATTGCATCCTGCTCTTTCAAGTCAAAGCCTTTACGATTAGCTGTGTGCATAACCTTCGAAGCCTCATGATTTAGACGTTGAATCGTAGTATCTGAATCAGAGTGCACAACGGCGCAAGAGTTTTTCACCGCATCTACGATCGCAACATTTTCTTGCACCATATCATAAGCTTCCATTTTGAAGCCCCACCAATCTGGCCAAAGTGCCGCACAATTGCCGTTATCGGCTAATAAATCAGCAACTTTATAAGCTTCTATACCATGGTGGAACGTACCAGCATGATAATTAAACTCTTTACCTAAGTCGATCATCATGGCCATTTCTTCAGCTTTATAGCAATGGTTATGTATCATAACTTCGCCGTCTAAAACGCCGCGCAATGTATCATATTTAATGTCTCGCTTAGGCGCATCAGGGTTTAACCCTGCTGCATGGGCTGCATCGTACTGCTCCCACGCTAATTTGTATTCTGTTGCTTCAATCCAAGCTTGACGATACCCAGCCATGTTACCCATACGTGTTTGCGGCGCTATCTTATTTGAGCCATATACACGTTTTGGATTTTCACCACACGCCATTTTTAAACCGTAGGGTGCGTCTGGAAATTTCATTCCTTGCATTGTGTGTGCAGGAACATTTTTCAATGTAACACCTCGCCCACCGAATAAATTCGCTGAACCAGGTAAAATTTGTAATGTGGTGATCCCGCCTTCTCGCGCTCGATTAAAGCCCGGATCTTGAGGCCAAACCGAATGCTCAACCCATACCTCTGCAGTATTTGGGCTAGTCATCTCATTGCCATCTTGGTGAGATTCAACAGATGGACTAGGATATGCGCCTAAATGAGAATGAACGTCAATGATGCCAGGCGTAACCCACTTACCTTGCGCATCAACAGTATTATCAGCGCTAACATTTAGGTCTTTGCCTACTTGGCTAATTTTACCATCAACAATGTAAACATCAGCTGCATCTAATCTTTCACCTGTACCGGTGAGTACCGTCGCATTCGTGATCAAAGTCGAACTGCTGTCAGAGACAGCATAAGTACTTGGATATGGGTTCTTGTTTATTTTAACGTGGTCTTTTTGCGGGCCTTGGTCTTGACAGCCCGCCAGCGCAGCACCAAGTGCTAACACTAATACGGAGGGAGCAAATTTTTGCATTGTTGTCATCTCTTCTGTTTTTTTCACTGTAACTAATTCATCGTGAAAAGGCGATTTAAATACCTTGAAACGCAATAATTCACGATGAGTTTTATCGATTTTAATTACGCTTTGGTGCTATATAGTCTTCATATAACTTAGCAAGTGCACCCTCTAGGTCAAGTTCAGCATGTCGTTTTAGCAACTGTTCGCTCGCTCTTGCAACAAAATCTGAGTTTTGTTTATGCTCTTTCGCAAACTGTTTAATTAGATCTGACGTCTGTGCTGTTTTAGCTGGTTTCTTATGCCTATGCATATATTTACTAATGGCTTTATTAAAAT
Organism: Pseudoalteromonas sp. MMG012; assembly: GCF_018100875.1. Taxonomy (NCBI): domain Bacteria; kingdom Pseudomonadati; phylum Pseudomonadota; class Gammaproteobacteria; order Alteromonadales; family Pseudoalteromonadaceae; genus Pseudoalteromonas; species Pseudoalteromonas sp. MMG012. Next base: position 7,353 of record NZ_JAGJEF010000101.1, on the reverse strand, counting down.
CACCTGCACATTCGCCCACCAACAAATCATAAAATTGGCTTTTTTGTAACGTGTAATTCGCATAGCAAAACGCTAATGCACTTTTAAAATCATCAAAATATTGTTCACCAACACAAAACTCCACTTTAGCTGTTGGCACTTTCACTTCAGCACCTGATATCTCCAATATATAACTTGGGAAATCTAGCCGTATTTGCGTTTCTTTGCCCAAACGCATACCGGCCTCAATACTGGTATGAAACTCAGGACTCATCTGCGCGAGTTCATCGTGTTCCCACACATTATAAACGCGTACTGCCTGAGCATACTTTTTCGCTAAGCTACTTTTAAGTACTTTGATTCGTTCATTCAGTGTGAGCAACCTTTGACCCAGTAGTAAGCCATGGCATTCATAACAACTGGGCACAGTAATAAAGTCAGCGGTTTCTGAAAACTCAATGACGAGCTCGCAGTGCTGCAATGGAGGGCAATAGTCAACGTGCGTCGCCTCACAGCCGCAATAATAACAACACTGGTTAAACTCAACCGATTTTGCTAACCCATTTTGGTAATATTTTGATAAAGCTTCGAAGTTTTTTGACATAAATTTACATAATTAGTTTTAAATTTTAAAGAACTGCTAGCGTAAAGAAAAATTACTGATAACAAAGTGTAAACATGTTTTTTTTGAAAAAAAAATGGAAAAATGTGTCAATGACTGCGCAATTTTTCTCCTTAAAAACAATTCCTTATAAGCTACCATTCACACTAACACACTTAGTTACACTCTGACGAAATTGCTTTACAGCATTCATTTTTAAACCCGCAATACTTAGTGGTGTCTACAGACCAAAATCAAATGGAGCACACCCATGAATGTAATAACAGTACTAAGCAGCGCAGCAATCTTATTGGCATCGTCTTCATCTCTAGCACATGAATTTATTGCCGCTGACAATACACCTGCAACACAATTGTGTATGGCTGTTGCATCAAATCATAAATTAACGTTACGCAAAGAAGTTCGAGAGCATAACATTAGCCGCCCGGTCCTCACTAACCGTTTAGCTTGTAACAACATGTCTATTGATACTTTTGCGACACTTTACAACCTAGAAAACTCAGCTAATTTTCTAAATATTGACATGACAACCAGTACACATATCAGAGATTTATCTGCATCAATTAACAACACACAAACAACACTTGTTATATCTGGTTCGAAATAGATGGATCACAAACATAAATTAATGCGTTTAACGGATGTTTCACGCATTAATTTTTCTATTTTTTACTGACTAAGAGATATTAATGATTGCCGCAACTAAACCAAATAGACCACCAAAAACACCACCCCATACGACCAACCACCCTAAGTGCGTTTTAATCATATTTTGAATAATGTCTTTTACCATTGTGGGTGTCAGCTCATCTAAACGCTCATCGACTGCTTGTTCAATGGTATCGTGTACTGATGTCGTATTTCCGCCCAGTAATTCAGTGACAAGTAACGATTTAAATTGCGGTTCTTCCGTTATTTCTACCAATGTTTCTTTCATTTTTTCAACAAATGTACTGCGCATTGGCTGTAGCGCTTCACTTCCCCCGAACATCGTGAGCATTGGACCAAACTGAGACGACTCAATTACAGTTATTAAGGTGTCAAAAGCAGGGTCCAAATCGACCTTCTTAATAACAGGCTCAAGATCAATGTTATCCTGTTGATTCTGCAAAACATTGGATACTTTCTCTTTATCAAAAAACTCTTCGAGGATCAAACGTCTAATTGACTGTTTAAATTCTTTAAACTTCAACGTTATAACGCCAGATCCATAAAGCAAAGGCACTTTTTCAAATAGCATATGAATAGCAAGTAAGTTGGTAATAGCCCCTGAAAGCGCAAAAATACCGATAGTAAACACGATTGAGTGGCCAGTAAGGTATCCGAGAGCAACACATATTGCCGCAACGATATTTGTTATTAAGCTTTTATTCATTTGTGCACCTTATATTTATTACCGCGGCATTCTATACATTTGTCAAAAAAAAATATACGCCTCATCTTATTTTTAGTTTTTTGCAGTTATTGACCCATTATCGTGTAAGTTGATTCCCTAATTGGTGGTAGTTATGAAAAAAGTGCTCTATTCATTTGAGTTCTTTTCGTTTTCAACCATAGTTTGAGTTAACCAGTTGTCGTTTTCAGGTAATATCTCAAATGTGGAATATGGTTAATCAACAAATCTCTGACGCACTTCATACATCATTTGAATTTACGCATAAGGCACTACTTGCGTCTCCCAGCGCCGAAAAGCTGTACAGAATTTCAAATGACAAACATACCTTTTTAGTGAAAGTTGATCGACTGACAGCTTTAGAGCGATTTGAATCAGAAGCCAGCGCACTCGAACTTATGACTCGGGATAGTGATTTTCTTATCTGTGATCCCATTACCATAGGTACCAGCTTAGATTTTAGTTTTATCGTATTAGAGTGGTTAGATACCAGTGATAACATGGATAACTGGCACGAATGCGGTGCGTTACTTGCAAAAATGCATCAGCGTCATGAACAAAAAATGTTTGGCTTAGAACAAGATAATTACATTCAACAAGTACTTCAACCTAATCAATGGCATAAAAAATGGGAAACTTTTTTTGCAGAAGATCGAATTGGTTGGCAACTGCAACTCCTGGCTGAAAAAGGTATCACGCTTGTTAATATTGATGAATTTGTTGCGACCATCAAAACCTTATTGCCTCATCACATCACGCCATCTCTCATTCATGGCCAGCTGTCACACAACAACATTGCATTTAGTCATGGTAAACCCTGCTTATTTAATCCAGCGTGCTACTATGGAGACAGCGAGGTAGATTTAGCTATGGCAGAGCTGTGCTCCGCCCTGCCTGATGAGTTCTATCAAGGCTACTATGCATTTCAAAACAAACTTTCTGACGATAACCGCCGTAAAGAAATTTATCAATTATACCCTATCTTACTCAAAGCCAACTTGTTTGCCGGTAGCTACCTGCATCAAGCTAAACAGCACATCCACGACATATTAAAATAACAGCAATAAAGCTGTCATATTGGCATTAGCTGCTATATTTAAATTAGCGCAATAATTAGGTTAATAAGACCTAATGGAGAGCCAAATGAAAACTGTTTATGACCAACGTATTAGTTGCCCACATTGCGGCCATCATATCTTTGTTAGCCTTGATACCAGTGAAGGTGATCAAGATTTTTATGAAGACTGTGCAGCTTGTTGCAACCCGATCCATTTAAATATGCATATTGATCGAGCTTTTAATAAACTTGAATTACATGTTGATAGTGATGATGAACAAATATTCTAACATGAGGCAGAAGGAATACTGCGGCTCTACTGCGCAATTTGCGTGCTTTTACGTAAATAATTTTCGACTGTATTAACAATCGTATAAGTTTGTTGGTCGACTTCTATATTCAAGAAGTCACCTTCAACTGCACGCCCCAAATTAGTAATGCTCAATGTCTCCGGAATTAAATGCAACCAAAAGCCAGTGGCATTCACTTCACCTACCGTCAAGCTTGCACCATTAATGGTTATAAAGCCCTTATATAAGACAAATTTAAGCCACTCGTTTGGGAGACTCAATTGCACTCGACAATTATCATGATCTTTCACAATGGCTTTTATCTTTGCCATACAATGGATATGACCAGATACAATATGACCACCGAGCTCAGTACCAAAGGTCAATGAACGCTCAAAATTTACTTTTAAGCCTCGCTTTAAAAACCCTAAATTCGTCAGTTTCAGTGACTCATCTATTACGTCAAAATAGACCTGCCCTACCACATCTTGAGGGCTAACCTCATAACGTACAACCGTTAAGCAACAGCCATTAATCGCGATACTCGCTCCAATATCTAAGTGATTAAGGTAATTACTGGAGACTGATAGTACGAGCCTCAAAACCCCCCCTGATTTATTACACGAAATAACCGTAGCTTGAGTTTGCACAATACCTGTAAACATAGAATACCTTAGCGAGACGTTTAAGAAAGTAATGATACCTTATTGTGGCAATTGGCTAAAGGCATCTTAAGCGCATGTTTATATTTCAAGATTACATGGCGGCATGTCGAAGTCGAGTTTAAACGAAACGGTCGTATATAAAATGATTACCACACCAAAAATAACGTATAACAAGCCACAAAACCTAACCGGCGGACTTTAAGTTCTTCTTAAACAGCAATTCCCCGTTTTTCCACTCCGTTTTATTTAGTCGGCACACACCATAAGCTTCGCGTAAAAGTAAATTCGCCACCATAAAATTAAACAAACCGATACCCTGAACATCTAAAAATTCTAAGTCAATTCATCTAATTGTCTGGCTTTTTCATGCTTTCTAACGCTAATATTGTATTTTTGTGAATGCAGTATCATTATGAAGTTCAGTTATTGGGAAGCTAAACGCTTACTCCAGCTCGCCACCCCTGTTTTTTTAGCTCAGATAATGCTGGTATTAATGTCGGTTGTTGACACAATAATGGCAGGTCAAGTGAGCACTAATGATTTAGCTGCACTGTCAATCGCGACAGGTCTTTGGAATCCATTAGTATTTTCTTTACAAGGTATTCTACTGGCTTTAACAAGTATTGTTGCACACTGCTTTGGTGCCAAAGATCAAAAAGGCATTAAACACTACTTCCAACAAAGCATATACTTGTGCTTAATTCTTTCCACATTTGGCTTTATATTGGCCAACTTTACGCCATTGGTATTCGACAATTTAGGTACAACCACGGAGATCACCACATTAGCACAAAGTTACATCGACTTTGTAAAATGGGGCATTTTGGGGTTTTTACTATTTTCTGTTTATAGGAATGTCACAGAAGGAGTTGGCCTGACGAAACCTGCTTTTTACATTAGCATTGTTGGCTTATGCATAAATGTCGTGGCTAACTATGTCTTCATTTATGGTAAGTTAGGAATGCCAGCACTTGGAAGTGCTGGATGTGGTCTCGCCACAGCCTTAGTATTTTGGGTGATGGCCTTGGCTCAATTCATATATAGTTTCAACAGTAAAAAGCTCAAAGGAAAATGGCTGCTCCATCGATTTGAACCCCCTAAAATTAAAACTCTGAGTTACATAACCAAACTTGGTTTACCTATTTGTTTAGCTACTTTTTTTGAGGTGACGTTATTTGCATGCATCCCCCTGTTTATTGCTGATTTAGGTGCGACTGCGGTGTCTGGCCATCAAATTGCTGCAAGTGTCAGTGTTATATTATTTATGATGCCATTGAGCCTATCAATGGCCATAGCTATTCGAATTGGTAATCTATCTGGCCAACAAGCCCATACTCAGCTTAAATCAGCCATCAACACCAGCTTATTACTTGCAGTAATGATTGCGTTCTTTGTTGCCTTTATTACTTTCATAGCCAGAGATGCCATTGTCATTCTGTACACAAAAGACGAGAATGTTGCATTACTTGCTTCCAGCATCATTATTTTAGCTTGCATCTATCAGTTACCTGATGCTTTGCAAGTTGCAGCAAATGGTGTATTACGAGGTTTAAAGCATACCCAGCCCATTGCCGCGATCACCTTTTTATCATATTGGGTTATCGGTTTTACACTCGGTTACGTATTAACTAAAACAGACCTTTTAGTTACCGCGATGGGCCCCAGAGGATTCTGGATAGGTATCATTGTTGGTTTAAGTATTGCCGCAGTTTTACTCTTATTGAGTGTAAGGAGTCGACTTGTTAAAATTAGCACTGATTAGCTTAAGCATATTTACTCTCACTGGCTGCTCACCCCAGCCCAGTGAGATTTATCATGAGTATCAAAACAGACTTAGCACTGCACTCAATAGCACAACGCCAGACATACCGGACTCTCGGTCATTACATCATCCAAACGTAACTAGACCCACATCAACACTAAGCATTTCTATTATTGAACTGGCCAGTATTAACCATTGTCGGCTCAGCCAAACTATTGCAAAAAGAAACAATCAATTAGGTAAAGTACAACTGCCAAGTGAAGCGCTTAAATACAGTATTCAGTTTGTACAACAAGCCAATGAATGTATAAATAGCGGGCAAACAAACAACCCATTAATTAAGGATAAGCTACTTGAAGCCCGAAGAGAAAAACAACACCAACTTAACCTATTTTTCGAGCACATGCTTTTTTCAGAACGAGAGCTCAAGCAGTTTACCCATTTAGCTGCAACTGAGGTATCCTTCGATAGACACTCAGAATTACAAAACCAAACACTGGAAGCGCTCGCGCAACTTGTGCAACTCAAGCAGCTGCTTAGTCAAAAAGATAAAATAGAAAACCTAGAGGCAACTGAAATTACGACAGTACTTAAAAAACTTCATAAAAATGCATTTGTTCAGCGCGTTATTACTTCAGCGCGGCAACAAGTTTTATTGAACCAGGCTACCTCTGCCTGGTTACACACAGTAGATATAGAGAACACAGTTTGCCCATCCGGAAAAAACAAACAAAAAGCGCACATCCTAAATAATATTTTTTCAAAATATTATTTAGGTCAATTACAGGGCTATCAAGCCCAACTGACAAGTATGCTTCAAAAAGTATCGCCTTTTTTGGCCGCGCTATGGCAGAATCACCCTGAGTTAGTGCAATGGGTTGATGAAAATAACCCACAGTCTTTACTTACACAGTTAAAATCGAGTGCAATATCACACGTCAAATGGTGGCAAACTTTCTACAAAACGTGCAAAATTCGTCCTCAATGAATAAAAAAAGGGCAAACAAACAAAAATATGGAAAACTCGCTTGATCAAAACGCTGAGTCGCTATATATTAGCCGCCGTTGCAACGTAATATTCATTACATAACAACACTATAGTACGACCGTAGCTCAGTTGGTTAGAGCACCACCTTGACATGGTGGGGGTCGGTGGTTCGAATCCACTCGGTCGTACCAACTCTTTCTAAAGAGAATATGTATAATACAACCGTAGCTCAGTTGGTTAGAGCACTACCTTGACATGGTAGGGGTCGGTGGTTCGAATCCACTCGGTTGTACCATTTAATAATTGAAAATTATTCCAAAGTTAAATATCCGTATTTTTCCATATCCCTATTTACCCTTGCAAATAGATTCTAATTCAGCATTCTGAGTAATAACACCCTTCAGCATATCGTGTCATTTTTATTTGATTATTATTAAGTCCCTGCTACAGCCCTACTTACCGTAATCATGTTTGCGACACTTCAGTGAACCTCGCAGATTACTTGGGCAAGAACGATTGAATTCTGAGAGGAAATATCCAGCTAAAGCCCGATTCTTTAGCGTCTCATACCAATCTGCTTAAGTATGTGATCTAATA